>LGTG01000343.1 GCA_001190015.1 Candidatus Burkholderia crenata | reverse complement strand
CCGAAATGGCGCAGCACGCGCAGCTAAAGATCGACACAGGTTTGTCGATTTATTTCTGTGATCCACGAAGTCTCTGGCAGCGCGGGACTGACGAAAACACTAACGGGCTGCTCCGACAGTATTTCCCTAAAGGCACCGACATTAGTCGATACTCCGAGCGAGAACTCGACGCAGTTGCGAACGCGCTTAATTGCAGACCACGCAAAACCATCGATTGGAAGACACCAGCCGAACATTAGCCGAAGCGTTTGAAGAGTTAATATTCGCAATCTAAATGATGGTGTTGCAACGACTGCTTGAACCTAAGTCGTCGTTCTGCGCAATTGCCGCGGGTTCGAGCGCGGCATTCAATGCCGTCCGGTGATCGAACACAAAACACTCACCGTGGTAATGCGCCCCGCCCACTTCCTCGAAGTATTTAAGAATGCCGCCCTCGAGCTGGTAGACGTGGTCGATGCCCACTTCCTTCATGTGGATCGCCGCTTTCTCGCAGCGAATCCCGCCCGTACAGAACGACACCACGGTCTTGCCATCGAGATCCGCGCGATGCTCTTCGATCACGCCCGGAAACTCGCTGAATTTCGCGATGCGGTAATCGAGCGCCTGATCGAACGTGCCGACGTCGACCTCGAACGCATTGCGGGTGTCCAGCATCACGACGGGACGGTCCTCGTCGTCATGCCCCCGATCCAGCCACGACTTGAGCGTAGCCGCACCGACGGACGGCGCGCGGCCCAGTTCCGGCCGGATGGCCGGCTTTTTCATGGTGATGATTTCGCGCTTCAGCTTGACGAGCATCTTGCCGAACGGCTGTGTGGCCGACACGCTTTCCTTGAACTCGAGATTGGCGAATTTTCCTTCGAAAAGCGGGTCTGTACGAAGGTAGTCCATGAACGTGCCAATCTGCTCCGGCTCGCCCGCGACAAACAGATTGATGCCCTCCGGCGCAAGCAGGATGGTGCCTCGCAGGCCGAGTGCGGTGCACCGGTCGACGATCAGCGGACGCCAGTCAGCGCCGCTCTCGATGGTCACGAACTTATAGGCGGAGAGGTTAACAATGCTCATGACGCAAATGCTCTTAAAGTGCTGGAAAACGGGCGTTGCCGGAGGAAAAAGCGGTCTTGTCAAGCGCCTGGCGGCGTTCATCGAATCCGTATTATCCCGCAAACGGCGTGTGTTTCCGACTCGACCGATCGGCCGATGAGCCCGCACCGATGCGGCACTTTTTTCATCCGGCCTATTGGTCGAATTAGTTAGCCCTGGCCGAACGGCTAACGCAGCCGTCGGGGCGAATTTCGCAAATAGGCGCATGTACAATATCGCCCATGTCAGATCCCCGCTTTGTCCATCTTCGTGTTCACTCCGAATTCTCGATTGCCGACGGCATCGTGCGCCTTGACGACGTCGTTAAAGCCGCTGCCAAGGACGGTCAGGGCGCGCTTGCGCTGACCGATCTCGGCAACGCGTTCGGCCTCGTCCGTTTCTACAAGGAAGCGCGCGGCAAGGGTGTCAAACCCATTGCCGGCTGCGACGTATGGATCACCAATCCTGCCGATCGTGACAAACCCGCACGTTTGCTGTTGCTGGTCAAGAACCAGCGCAGTTACCTCAACCTGTGCGAGCTGCTGTCGAAAGCCTGGTTGACGAATCAATACCGGGGGCGCGCGGAAGTCGAATACGAGTGGCTGGAAAGTAGGTTGTCCGAGGGTTTGCTGGCGCTGTCGGGCGCGCAGCACGGCGATATCGGCATGGCGTTCGCCGCCGGAAACGATCAGGCAGCGGAACGTCACGCCGAACGCTGGGCCAAGCTTTTTCCGGGCGCGTTTTATATTGAATTGCAGCGTGCTGGACTGCCGGGCGGCGAGACCTATATTCAACAGGCCGTCGCGCTCGCCGCGAAGCTCAAGCTGCCGATCGTCGCTACGCACCCAATGCAGTTCATGACGCCGGACGATTTTACGGCGCACGAAGCTCGCGTATGTATTTCCGAGGGCGATATCCTCGCGAATCCGCGGCGTCAGAAACGGTTCACGACCAAACAGTATTTCCGCACGCAAGAGGAAATGTGTGCGTTGTTCGCAGACATTCCGTCGGCTCTTGCTAACACGGTCGAAATTGCGAAGCGCTGCAACCTGAAGCTCGAACTCGGTAAGCCGAAACTGCCGCTGTTCCCAACGCCCGATGGCATGTCGCTCGACGACTACCTTGTGCATTTGTCGAAGGAAGGTCTCGAGAAACGGTTGATCCAGCTTTATCCCGATGAAGCCGCGCGCGAAGCGCAGCGCGAGACGTATTACGCGCGCCTGGAATTCGAGTGCAAGACCATCATTGGCATGGGCTTTCCGGGCTACTTCCTGATCGTCGCCGACTTCATCATGTGGGCGAAGAACAATGACGTGCCGGTCGGTCCAGGCCGTGGCTCGGGCGCGGGTTCGCTGGTCGCGTACGCGCTGTTCATTACCGATCTCGACCCGCTCAAATACAACCTGCTGTTCGAGCGGTTCCTGAACCCGGACCGCGTGTCCATGCCTGACTTCGACATCGACTTCTGTCAGGAAGGGCGTGACCGCGTTATTCAGTACGTGAAGCAGAAGTATGGTGCGGACGCCGTATCGCAGATCGCGACTTTCGGTACGATGGCGGCGAAAGCGGCTGTGCGCGATATCGGCCGGGTGCTCGATCTCGGCTACATGTTCACTGATGGCATCGCGAAGCTGATCCCGTTCAAGCCGGGCAAGCACGTGACCATCGCGGACGCGCTGAAGGAAGAGCCCACGCTGCGGGAACGCTTTGACAACGAAGACGAAGTGCATCAGCTGATCGAACTCGCGCAGCGCGTAGAAGGGCTCACGCGTAACGTCGGAATGCACGCGGGCGGCGTGTTGATCGCGCCGGGCAAGCTCACGGATTTTTGCCCGCTTTATACGCAGGGCGAAGACGGCGGTGTAGTCAGCCAGTACGACAAAGACGACGTGGAGGCGGTCGGCCTGGTGAAGTTCGACTTTTTGGGTTTGACCACGCTCACCATTCTCGACTGGGCCGAGCGATATATCCGCCGTCTGGATCCATCGAAGAAAGACTGGAATCTGTCGCAGGTTCCGCTCGACGATCCCGCTTCGTTCCAGATTCTCAAAAAAGCGAACACGGTGGCAGTGTTTCAGCTGGAAAGCCGCGGCATGCAGGGTATGCTGAAGGATGCACAGCCTGACCGTTTCGAAGACATCATCGCGCTGGTGGCGTTGTACCGACCGGGCCCAATGGACTTGATCCCCAGCTTCTGCGCACGTAAGCACGGTCGCGAGATCGTGGAATATCCTGATCCGCGCGTCGAGTCCGTCCTGAAAGAGACCTACGGCATCATGGTCTATCAGGAGCAGGTTATGCAGATGGCGCAGATCATCGGCGGATATTCGCTCGGTGGTGCCGACTTGCTGCGTCGCGCGATGGGTAAGAAGAAGGCCAAGGAAATGGCCGAGCATCGCGAACTGTTCCGGCAGGGCGCGGCGAAGAATGGACTGACCGCCACCAAAGCCGACGAAATCTTCGACTTGATGGAGAAGTTCGCGTGCTACGGTTTCAACAAGTCTCACGCGGCCGCTTACGCGTTGCTCGCGTATTTCACGGCATGGTTGAAGGCGCATCATCCGGCTGAATTCATGGCGGCGAATATGTCGCTCGCCATGGATGATACGGACAAGGTCAAGATCCTGTTCGAGGATTGCCTTGTCAACAAAATGGCCGTGTTGCCGCCGGACATCAACCAGTCTGCGTACCGGTTCGAACCGGTGACCGAAGCTGACGGCACGCGTTCGAAGACCATTCGATACGGCCTTGGCGCGGTGAAGGGCGGCGGGCAGAGCGCCATCGAAGAAATCTTGCGCGCGCGGGAAGAAGCGCCGTTCACCGATCTCTTCGATTTCTGCATGCGGGTGGATCGGCGCATGGTGAACCGGCGCACGGTGGAAGCGCTGATCCGTGCCGGCGCATTCGATTCGCTGCATGACAACCGGGCGCAATTAATTGCGTCGGTGCCTCTTGCAATGGAAGCAGCCGATCAAGCCGCGGCCAATGCCATGCAGTCCGGTCTCTTCGACATGGGCGACGAACCACAGCAAGGCCATGATCTCGTCGATAAACCCATGTGGTCGGACAAGAAGCGTTTGCAGGAAGAGAAGAGCGCACTCGGCTTCTACCTGTCGGGCCATCTCTTCGACGCCTACAAGACCGAAGTGCGGCGCTTCGTGCGGCAGAAGATCGGTGAACTGAAGGAAGGGCGCGAGAAGCTCATCGCGGGTGTGATCACCACCATGCGCACGCAGATGACCCAGCGCGGCAAGATGCTGATTGTGAATCTGGACGACGGCACCGGCCAGTGCGAAGTCACCGTGTTCAACGAGCAGTTCGAAGCGAACAAGGGGCTCTACAAGGAAGACGAGTTGCTGGTCGTGCAGGGTCAGGCGCGCAATGATGCATTCACCGGCGGCATTCGCTTCACAGTGGAAGCAGCGATGGATCTCGAACGCGCCCGCAGCCGTTATGCGCAGGCGGTGAAGGTGGAAATGAACGGCAATGCCGACGCGCTGCGGCTGAAGAAAGTGCTGGAAGCGCATAGCGCACTGCCTGAACAAGCCGCGGCATCGGTAGCGGTACAGGTCCCATCGCGTGGACGCTCGCGAGGCGGCGAGCGTGACGGCGGCCGTGGCCAGCGCCAGTCCGTGCATATCCCAAACGGCCTGAACGTGAGCATTGTGTATCGCAGCGAGCATGCCGAGGGCGAAGTGCGGCTCGGCGATGCGTGGCGCGTGAAGCCTACCGACGATCTCATCAAGGCATTGCGCGGCGAATTCGCGGGAAGCTCAATCGAAATCGTGTATTGATGCGTGTCGGAATGAAAGTCGCCATCTCCGCTAACGCGCTGAAACTCAGCGGCGGACTCGAACGTTACGCGCTGGATCTGATTCGAGGGTTCAACGCAGCCGGTTTCACCGGCGAACGTAAGCCGGTATTTTTCGCACGCAAGATTGATCCGTCGCAACCGGAAAGCCAGATGGTCGATGCGCGCCGGATCAACGTGTCGTTCCTGCCTTCCAGGCTGCGCGACACGTATTTCAACTGGGCGCTCAAACGGGCGCGCAAGAAGGCACGGGTGGATGTGCTGATTGGCTGCAATCGTGTGGAGTCCTCCGAGATTGCGATTTGCGGTGGCACGCATATCGGCTTTCTCGCCGCGACCGGCTGGTGCGGGCGGCGCTCGGACAGCCGCCAGATTGTGCTCGAGCGTTTGCAATACGAGCAAGCTGGCGTGATCGTCGCGCACTCGGACATGATGCGCGACGAATTGCACTCGCTTTACGGTGTGGCGGATACAAAGATCCGCGTGCTTTATCCGCCCGTGGACGGCACGCGGTTTTCTCCGGTGCCGGACGAAAAACGCAGCGAACTGCGCAAGCAGTTTGGTTTCGCTGATCACGAGATCGTGCTGCTGTTTCCGTCGAGCAGCCATGAGCGCAAGGGGTTGCCGCTGATCGAGGCGGCGCTGCGTGACAGCGGCTTGCCTGTGGTTGTCGCGGTCGTCGGGCGGCCGCCCGCGCAGACCTCGGAGCAGGTGCGCTATATCGGGTATGCGAAGAATATCGAAGACGCTTATCGGGCTGCCGACTTCACCGTGCTGGCGTCGAAGTACGAGCCGTTCGGACTGGTCGGTATCGAATCCGTGATGTGCGGCACGCCGGTGATTTTTCCGACAAGCGTAGGCTGTTGCAACGCGATTGCAGAAAACGCGAAATTTACGTTCAAGCCGGGCGATGCAGATGACTTGCGCAACGCTGTCCGGCGTGCGCTGGATGCAAAAAATACCAACGTGACGGCGGCGTCCATTCTCTACGACACCAGCATTGCCGCGCACGTTTCGGCGTTGTTGACGCTTGCCGAGGGCATCGGGGCCGACATGCCGGTCAGCGCATCCGGTTCAATTCAGCGAGCTTGAGAAACCGGTAATACACGGTCTGCGCGTTGAACACGGCAATCATGAAACCGGCGTGGCCATCGAGAAAACCGCGTCGCAGAAAGTAGGTACGAACGAAGGCCCACGCCCCGCGCAGCACCGCGGTGCCCAAGCTGCCACGTTTTCCCGCCGCGTGGCGTTGATGCGCTCCGGCCGTGGAGTAGTTATCCAGCTTGCGCAGGACGGTCTCAAAGTCCTCGTGGGAGTAGTGCATCAGCTTGCCCTGCAGGCGCACGACCTTGGTTGCATCCGGGTTCGCCAGCACTAGCCGCTCGTGGACGAGGTCATCCGAGAAGCGGGCTGTGCCACGCTTGAACAGGCGCGGAATCCAGTCCGGATACCAGCCGCTGTGCCGAACCCATTGTCCGCAGAAATTCGACAGCCGGTCGACGGAATAGACATCGGCTTTCGGCTTCGACACTGCCGCGCGGATCGCAGCGCCCAATTCCGGCGAGACCACTTCATCTGCGTCGATTGACAACACCCAGTCGGTGGTGAGTGCATCGAGTGCAAGATTTTTCTGCGGGCCGAAACCCGGCCAGTCGGGCGCCTCGATCACGCGTACGCGATGTGCCTCCGCTATGCCGACTGTTGCGTCAGTGCTGCCGCCGTCGATCACGACGATTTCATCGGCGAAGGAAACCGCTTCGAGACACTGCGCGAGGCGTGCGGCTGCATTGAAGGTGATGAGGGCAATACCAAGCGTTGGACGAGTCATGGAGCTTAAGCGTGAGGTATGCGAATTGCTATAATTTGATGCGAAAAGTTCCAGCGGTGAATGCTGCGTTTATAGTCGCTGTCTCGTTGTGTTTTCTCATCCCTTACAGGGCGGCCCGGGCTTGCGAGGCAGGGTAAATTGACGCCATACGATACGCGTCCCGCGTCAATGTTTGCCGCCCGGCCACCGTTATACCAGACCCATGGCCGCATGCTTCGGCTGGCAGGGTCTCGGGCCTGAAAAATCGCGGGATTGCCGTGAGCCCAAGTGTGCGCAAGTGAATGCGAATTCGCTGCCAGAAAAGACGCAAACGCCTGCAGATTAAACGCACGAAATCAAGCGTACGAAATTCAGCGTACTAACTCAGCGTACGAAACAGACGAAACAGGCGAAACGCAGGGCCAGCAACCCGGCATCCGGCGCTCGGCGCCATTCACCTTGAAACCATCAAGATTCACTCGGATTTCGCCATAGTAATGAAGCCGCTGAGAATTCTGCACAGCGAATCGTCCAACGGCTGGGGCGGTCAGGAACATCGGACGTTCAAGGAAATGCTCGCGCTGCGCGAACGCGGCCATGCGCTCGAGCTCGTATGCGTGCCGGGCGCGCGGCTCGGTGAGCGTCTCGGGGCTGAAGGCTTCACGGTCCATACCACGCACGCCCATGCGTTCAGGCGCCGATGTTACCGCGATTGCGCACATGCGGCGCATTCTCAAGCAAGGTCGCTTCGATGTGCTAAACACCCACAGCGGCCGCGACAGTTTGCTCGCCGCCGCCGCGCGGCTCTCGGGCATGCCGCTGATCGTGCGTACCCGCCACCTGGCGCTCGCCATCACGTCGCGCGCGACCTACACGTGGCTGCCGCACAAAGTGGTGGCGGTGAGCCAGTCAGTGATGCGGTACCTGGTGTCCGAAGGTGTGCCGCAGCAGGACATCGTCACAATCTATATATACGGGTATCGTCAAGCCGCAGCCGGTGAGCCGCGCGAGTTCCACGTTGCGCTTGGAACTGGGTCTCGGCGAGGATACCGTGATCGCGGGCACGGTGGCGATCATGCGCGACAAGAAGGGGCATCCCGATCTGATCCGCGTCGCGAAGCGGTTGATCGAGTAGCGGTCGAACCTGCATTTTGTCTTCGCCGGCGACGGTCCGCTCTTCGACGACATCCGCACGCACGTGCAGGCGCAAGGGCTTGCCGATCACGTCCATTTACTCGGCTTGCGCCGCGATATTCCGAACGTATTGGTGGGCTTCGACCTGTTTGTACTGCCAACCCACCAGGAGGCGCTGGGCACGTCGTTCATCGAGGCAATGGCGTCCGGCCTGCCGGTGATCTGGACGACGGTGGACGGTGTGAAGTGATCGACGACGGCGTTAACGGCCTGCTCGTGTCAGCGCACGCCGACCACGCGCTGGCTGCTGCACTGCTGCGTCTGGTCGATGCTCTCGATGAGCGCCGCCGGATGGGCGAAGCTGGTTTGTGGACCACGCAGACGCGCTTTTCTGTCGATACCATGGCGAGCGAGATGGCTACATTTTACCGGAGCAGCCTGAGCGAGCGGGGCGCTGCATGAACAACGCGCGCGCCGTGCCAGTGCTGATGTATCACCACGTGAGTCCGGCGGCGGGCGCGGTGACGGTGTCGCAGATGGCGATGCTCGCGCGTGATGGTTACACCACGCTCGGCGCGGCGGCGTTAGGGGAGTATCTGGCGGGCAAGCCCGTGCCGGAGAGGTCGGTCGTGCTGACCTTCGACGACGGTTATCTCGACAACTGGGTTCACGTGCATCCGGTTCTCGCCAGACACGGTTTTACGGCGGTCGGATTCCTGGTGTCGGCTTGGGTGAACAGTGGCCCGGTGCGCCCGAACGCGGCGAACTCGGCGTCCCCACTGAACTTGCCGGGCCACTCAGCAGCGAAGGCGGCGATCCAGGCCGGTGACACCGACCAGGCCATCATGCACTGGTCTGAAATCGACGCAATGCGGCAATCCGAGACTTTCGAGTTCCACAGTCAGACGTGCATCCGGATCCGTGCTCGACTCATGCGTATCGTTGCTGCGTCGCTTGCCCTTCCAGTCCTTGTCGGCATTGCGCCCGCTGCTTGGTGGCGGTGGTCCATCGTCTGAGCCGTCCTTCGCACGGAAGCTCTTGTGACTCGCCCATGCCTGAATCAGCGTACCGTCCACCGAGAAATGCTCTCTGGACAGCAAGCCCCGTTTGTCGGCCAGACTCATGACTTCGGTGAAGAACGCTTCCACGACTTCGTGCTCGAGCAACCGGTCGCGG
>LGTG01000342.1 GCA_001190015.1 Candidatus Burkholderia crenata | reverse complement strand
GCCGCCGTTTAGTGTCGGATTTGCACCGCCGCTAACAGATGGTAACTGAATGCGCGTGAAGGGCGGGCGTCGGGCAGCCTTTAGGGTAACGGCTTGAAAGGAAGCTGGGTGTTACACGCCGTGCGGATTCGGTTACGGGTCGTTACGCGATGCTCAGGCGTGGCGAAAATTGCCGAAGCTGCATAAGCGCGACCCGTCATCAACGGCGCTGCAGGTCTCAGGCGTCGCAGTGTTTCGGACGGCAGAGCAGCGGGGTTTTGGCGGAGGCGCCGGTTTTCGAACCATGCGGCGCCCAGCACGACAAACGATCCGCTCGGCAGCAAGAACACGGTCACGTACAGCGCCAGCTTCCATGAGCTCAGGTTTGGCGGCAGGACGTGCAACAAGGCGGCAACGATCGAGTGGCCGAAGCGTCGGCCGAGGAGGAGGGTGGTTTGGGCAGCGCGGTTCATCGGGTAAATCCATTGACGCACAGAATGTTTCGATGCTTTCAGTCGGTCATAACATGGTCTCGGGTGGCGCCTTAGCGCGTAACTAGTTGCTTAGAATAATATTGACTATGAAATCAATTTTCAAGATGCATTCTTTAGCAAATTTTTGCAGCGTTGTTTTTAAGTCGCGAGCGTGGCGCTTGCGCGGTATGGGTACCCGCTGGCTGGCAAATGCGGCGCGTTGTTTTGGTCCCGGGTCCCTCATCGCAGACGTTTCGCGCACTGCGATCGAGAGTCCTTTGATGGACGGCACGCGGCTTTGAGCGCGGCGTGAATTCCTTTGGATGGAACCGGTAGACGCTGCCGCTTAAGCCTCGCAGCCTGTCGGCAATGGCTTCCGGGGGAATGCGCAGGGCAAGGTCGTTTTGAATGAGATGGCTGCAGGGTATTGGACGGAGCGCGTTCGATCAGACACCGGCGAATGATGCAGGTGGAGGAAACGGCGTGAGCGTTCGAGGCTGGCCCGGCGAATTTCCCTTAGGCGTTTCGGCTGCATGTCGCATGCTAGCGCGTCGCACCAGGCGTTCCAAACACGCGAAGTCGTGGGCCATTACTTCGCCAGATTAAAATAATGCCTATGCAAGGGTTTTGGCTATCGAGTCAATAGCAAGCGGCCTATCGATGCACTAATAGTATGTAGCCGCCACATTTTCGCCGATTACAGCCTCCTGCGCGTTTGCCTGATCGCAGAAGCAAAGGCCGCGTCTCCTGAGGAAGACGCGGCCTTTTGCAGCAGACAATCGATGAAAACCTACTGCGGCGTCAGGTTCTGGCCCGATTGTCCTGGCTGATTCTCAAGCGTCGGTGGCATTGGCTGTACGGGCAGGTTTTGCGGCATCGGCTGGGATGGCGGGGCGGGAGAAACCGGCAGCAACGCATTGCCGGACGCCGTCGCGCCTCCCAGCGTGCCCATCTGCGATGGCCTGCTGCGCACGAACTGCTTGAAGTCCGCGCCGGCCTTCCACGTGTTCGGCTCGCAACCGAACATGTTGTCGCAATGGACGGCGAAGCCGATCGTCGCTGTCCCTTCGTTGCTCGGAGTCTTGGTGATCTGGTACGCGAGGGCGCGTTTGCCGCCGGACGGGCCTTCGGTCTGGATAATCGAATCCGTGACGGTTTGCAGCTTGTATTCGGAGTGGTTGCTCACCCAAACCTGGGCGCGCGCCCACCACGCGTCACATTCGGCCTTGTTCGTACACGTGAGCGGCGCCGTGGTCTGCTCCATGGTCTCACCGGCTGTCGAGCAACCGGCCAGCAGGGCGATCGCCGCCGTTTTGGTGAGGTTTGCGCTTCCCAACAGGTGTTTTTTCATTTTTCTTACTCCCCTTGATGTTTGTCCAGGCTGGCCGAGCGTGCCTGGCCAACCGCCAATCAGTCTGGTTCAGCTGATACGTCGCTAATTTCAGACCCGGCACACGCGCACGCGTTGCGCACTGTTGCAAAACAAGCAAGGGTTGCCGCTGCTGAGGCTGTGCGACGAGGAAAAAGCTGCTGGATTGCGATGGGCGCCGGCCGGTTTTGGAGCCCGCGCCCAGCCGGTTCAAACGCTGATGCGGTTCAATGTGTAAGCACGATAAGCGCCGACGAAAGCATCGAACGAGCCGACCTCTTCGCGCTCAATTCTTGCCTGATCGGCCAATGACTCTTCAACAAGTGCCGCCATTTCGCGCTCAACTTGTGCGCTGAGCGGACGGCCGCGGAAGTAATCGGCGTGTTTTGCACTGAGTTCAAGCGCAAATTCGTTGAAGCTTTGATGCCGCTCGCGCATGGTCGCAAGCACGCGGGCGGACGGGGTCAGGGAGACATCGGCCAGCCTTGCGCGCTGGGCCTTCAAGGCGACCATGTATTCGTCGACACCATGCAGCGCGTCGAGCGCCTGCACGACCGGTTCAATGGCGTCGAGCAACGAATCTGCCCAGCCTTGCATGGGGACTTCGCGTCCATCGCGCGCCAGCGTCAGGCCGGGCTTGCGCCCCTCCTTCGTGATGCGCGCGAAGTTCTCGTTGGCTTCCTCATTGGCGGCGCGCGGTAAAAGCGGGCTGTCTTCAATCGCGCAATACAGCAGGTACGCGTCCATGAAACGCGTGGTTTCCAGCGAAATACCGGTCGGCTCAAACGGGTCGATATCGAGACAACGCACTTCGATGTATTGCACGCCACGCGCCGACAAGGCATGCAACGGCCGCTCGCCGGGTTGCGTGATGCGCTTCGGCCGGATGGTCGAGTAGAACTCGTTCTCGATCTGCAACACGTTCGTGTTGATCTGCACCCATTCGCCGTCGCGCTTCGTGCCCATGGCTTCATACGGCGGATACGGCTCGCTGACCGCTTTCGCGAGCGTGTCGAGATAACCGTCCAGCGTGTCGTAGTTCGGCAGCGGCGCAGATTGCGCGGGGTTGTTCGTGTAGCCCAGATCGCTCATTCGCAGGCTGGTGGCGTACGGCAGATAACGCGTGGTGGCGTCGAAGGTCTCGAGCGTATTCGGGCAGGCGCGCAGGAACTGCTGGTTGAGCGCCGGCGATGCGCCGAACAAATACATCAGCAGCCAGCTTGTGCGGCGAAAATTCCGGATCAGCGCGAAGTATCGTTCGGACTGGAAATCTACGAGCGGTACGGCGCTACGGTTATCGAGCGCGGCCCATGTGCACCACACGTCTTCGTGCAGTGAATAGTTGTAGTGAATCCCGGCAATGCACTGCATGGTGCGGCCGTATCGAAGCGACAAACCGCGCCGGTAAACATACTTCAACATGCCGATATTCGATGTGCCATACCAGCCGATAGGGATGTCCTCATCGGCGGGGAGCACGCCAGGCATGGAGTTGTTCCAGAGCAATTCGCTGCCGAGATGCGCGTAGGCGAAGCGATGCAAGTCGTCGAGCTGCTCGAGCGTTCGCGCCGCGTCGTGCTCGGCGGGCGTGATCAGTTCGATCAGCGCCTCGGAGTAGTCGGTGGTGATGAGCGGATGTGTGAGCGCCGAGCCGAACGTCCGCGGATGCGGCGTGGTGGCAAGCGTCCCGTCGCACGTCACTCGCAGGCTTTCCTTCTCTATGCCGCGCAGCCCCTGCCGCAACGCAGCGCCTTGCGGGCCGCTGGTCAGCGCGGATAAGCGGCGCAGGAGAGCGCTGTCGGACGGAGATGAGGAATTCGTATTTGCCATTGCTGCGACGGTTGCGTGTCAGGCGCCGAACGGAATGCACCGAACCAGATTTTTGGGTAGCGGGCACTTTAACATCTCAGTGTAAGACGTGCTTGAACCCTTGCCGGATAAGGGTTTGCGCGAATTCGAGCAGTTTGAAGCGCGGGTTGCAGCGACGGTTTTTCGATGAATGATGCGGGACTTTCGATTCGGCTGTGTCAGCGACGGCGGGTTTCAGGATGCGCTTTGGGTGCACGTAGCGGCGACGCGGCGTCTCACCCGCCTTTCGCCGATCCCGCCCGATCCGCGATTTCGTTCCACACATGCAGAGCAGCATATGCGCGATAGGGCCGCCACGCCTCAGCGCGGGCGCGCAGGGCCGCCGCTTTTGCCATCAAAGGGGTCGCGGGCGACCAGCGCCTGCATCAGGATCGGGTCGGTGCCGGGCCACGCGCCGGGTATGCGCAACCCCGGCACGGCTCGCGTCAGCGGTGCGAACCACGGATCGCGGCCAAAGATGGGCGGCAATGGCCGGCGCGGCGGCCTGAAGATCGAACATGCGCGTCAGATGTTCGCCAATCGCTTTCGCATGACGGCTCGCCGCGCCCTTCAGCGTCGCGACGAGACAAGGTTTGCTGGCGTGCCGTGTCACGCTGAACGTGCCCGAATCGCCGAGCCACTCGATTGCACGGCGATACGAACCGTCTTCCACCGCTTCGACGCCGAGCGTCGCGCGCCCCGCGAAAAATCGCAGCACGCTGGGCCAATCGTAGGGTTCGACGTAGGGCAGCTGGATGCGGGTAGGTTTATTTTGTGGCAATTTAGGCGCGTTCGAAAACAGGGCGGATCTGGCGATCAGGATGCCAACGTACATCGTATCGCCCAACGTGATTCAGATGCTGAAAGCCCGCAAGCCAACCGTGCGCCATCAACCCAGATCTTCCGCGCCAACGGTTTCGAGCGGCGCCGCCACCCGATGCTCTTTTTCCGCCGATAACAACGCGACCTTGCGCGCGGTGCCCCATCGATACCCCGCCAGCGCGCCATCCTTATGCACGACGCGATGACAAGGAATGGCAAGCGCCACCGGGTTCGACGCGCACGCATTCGCCACCGCCCGCGGCGACCCAAGCGTTTCCGCGATATCGGAATAACTCTGCGCGTCTGGCCGTACGGAATCCTTTGTAACGCATCCCATACGCGCTGCTGGAATGCCGTTGCGCTGATGTCGAGTGGCAGGCAGAAATGCTCCCGCGTGCCACGCAGATAGGCGTCAATCTGCGCGATAAACGGTGTGAGCCGTGCCTCATCCTCGATCCGTTCCGCGTCCGACAACTCCTGCGCCAAATCAGCTTCGAGCGTGACTGCGTTATCGCCGAAAGCGATCTTGCAGATATGCCCTTGGCTGTTGCGGCGACCAGCACGATCCCGAGGGCCGTCTGGGCAGTGGCGAAATGCACGACCAACCTGGCTCCCTTGCGTCGATAGGTCGACGGTGTCATCCCCAACTCGGCCGGCGCGGCGTCATACATCCGCGATGTCGAGCCAAAGCCTGCGTCGTGCATGGCACGCGTTACGTCGTCGCCATGCTGGAGCGCGCCGCGTAGCGCATCCGCGCGGCGGGCGGCTTGGTATTGCCGCGGCGACACGCCGACCACATGTGAAAACAGCCGCTGCAAATGAAATGGGCTGTGACAGCACGGCGCGGCTCAATTCGACAAGCGTGATGCGTTGTTGCGGGTCGGCGTCGAACACCTTGCACGCCCGCTCCACAATGGCCAGCTCGCGCGACAAACTGCCCGGCTGACACCGCTTGCACGCTCGATAACCGGCGGCTTCGGCTTGCTGCGGGGTATCGAAGAATTCGACGTTTTCACGCCGTGGTTGCCGCGACGCACACGATGGGCGGCAGAACACGCCGGTCGTACGAACGGCATAGGAACTCTCGCCGTCGGCGCTTGAATCGCGGCTCGACAGGCGTTCCAACGGGTTTTATCGTCGGAAAAAGCGGCGGTACTGTGTTCGGTTTTCATCACAATCCTTGGTTTGCGAAGGGTACGTGACTATTTTAGAGGCGGACGTCTATAGGTACTCGCCGGATCTTACTCTGTCATTTCAGCCTTGGGTGACGGGGGTGTGAACGCATGGACAAATGAAGTACAGATGCGACACATCACCACCATAGGGGGTTTTACTACGATAAGTGTTGCATCGCTCCTATCGGCTGTGTAATATTGGATTTGTGTCCTCCTGATATGGATTCAGTCCGCTCCGCAACGAGCGGACTTTTTTTGTGCGCCGAGCATGTGCAACAGCTTGGGGGTGTAAGTCCCCATCCTACCTGATGGTAGTGAAGGGCTAGCGAAACGCAAGGGCGTCGTCGCGAGGCGGGGTCTGAAGGAAGCGTGTAGCAAAGCCGCGACCTGACGAACAGAAATCGGATGTGAGGCCTACCCAGGCGGACGAGCGAGCAATGGATCGCGAAGTCCATAACCATCAAGGGCTGGGGTGGTATCCGGCAGGTGTGCGGTGAGGCGGTTGAGCTTACCTCGGGAAGCCTGCCGGGTGTCCTGGACTCAGGACTGAGCGGGTCGCAAGGGCCGCTGAGCGCCCGGCAGGGGGCAGCAGGGGGGGGCTGGGGGGGTGGGGGCGGTGGGGGGGAAGGGGGGGGGGGGGGGGGGGGGGGGGGGGGGGGGGGGGGG
>LGTG01000341.1 GCA_001190015.1 Candidatus Burkholderia crenata | reverse complement strand
CTCCTCACGTTCTGAGAATGATAGGTATCGGCTCGAGCGAGGCACCAACTCAATCGGCGGCATACCGCCGGCTTCGCGAAACCATCGCGGACCAAACGGTTGTGACACGCCGCAGGCCAGCGCCGCAGCGTCATTTTCCATTCCCTCGACAATAAATTTCCAGAACGCTTGCTTCGTCTCAGACTGATTGACACCTGGCCTGCCCAGCGATGGCATCATTGGCCTTCCGGTTTGTTGCGAGCTCCAGCTCCGCGGTCGCCCCATTTAACACCTCTAAATTTCGGGATGTTGCAACGACCGGTTGAGTTCGCCGTCAGTGCGGCACGCCGGCCACGTTTGTCCGCATAGTGATCCAGCACGAAGCTGCCGACCGGATGCGCAACAAAGCCGATTGCAAACGCGGACAGCGCGAGCAGCGTGGAGACAACCGGGTCGTGCGCCGGGAAGAAAAGCTTGGCGATCGTAAGCGCGAAAAAGTTATAGACGGTGAAGTCGAAAAACTCAAGCAGGTTACCGATGATTGCGGCAATCACGATCTTGCTTTGCGAAACTGCTTTAGCGGGCTGGGCTGTAATGACTGACATGGAAGTCCCGTGAATGCTTGGGTCTTGCGCACGGCTAAGCGCGATGCCGAGGCATCGCGCAATGCGCAAACTTTAACTGCTACTGAACTGCTATTGATTCACCGGCGTGAAACCTACTGCGCGAGGAAACGCTCGACCAGACGGGTCCAGTAGGCGGCGCCGACAGTGAGGTTGTCGTCGTTGAAGTCGTAGGATGCGTTATGCAGCATCGGCGCACCTTCACCGTTGCCCAGGCGCAGGAAACATCCCGGCTTCGTCTGCAGGTAATAAGCGAAATCTTCACTGCCTGCGATCGGGCCGAAGTTATCGACAACCCGGTCGTCACCTACCAGTTCGCGCGCCACTTGCAACGCCAGTTCCGTTTCGGCCTGGCTGTTGATCACGACCGGATAACCCGGTACGTACTCAATCTTCACGCGTGCGCCATACGCGCTCGCCTGAGCGTCCGTCAGCGCGCGGATACGTGCTTCGAGCAGTTTGCGCACAGCGGAGTCGAATGAACGGACGCTGATCTGCAAGCGCGCCGATTCAGGAATCACGTTGGCGGCATGACCCGCGTTGAACGCACCGACCGTGACCACGGCCGTTTGCATGGGGTCGATACTGCGCGCGACCACCGTTTGCAGCGCGGTCACCAGACCCGCGCCAATCACGACCGGATCCACGGCAAGATGCGGGCGCGCGGCATGGCCGCCTCGTCCGTGAACGGTAATGTTGACCGTATCCGATGCCGCCATGAAGGGGCCGCTGCGGAACATGAACGTGCCCGTGGGATAGCCGGGATGATTGTGCAGGCCGAAGATTGCCTCGCAGGGGAAACGCTCGAACAGGCCGTCGGCAATCATTCGCATGGCGCCGCTGTCCGCGCCGATCTCTTCGGCAGGCTGGAACACGAGACGAACGGTGCCGTTGAATGCACGCGTGCGTGCGAGGTGGCGCGCGGCGCCCAGGACCATTGTGGTGTGACCGTCGTGGCCGCAGGCGTGCATCAGGCCCGCGTTGCGGCTGGCGTACGGCAAGCCGGTTTCCTCGGCAATCGGCAATGCATCCATGTCTGCGCGCACGGCTACGGCACGCTTGCCCGTACCCGCCGCGAGCGACGCGACCATGCCGGTTCCGCCCAGGCCGCGCATCACCTTGTAACCCCAGCTTTCCAGACTGTGCGCAACGAGGTTGGAGGTTTGAAACTCCTTGTACGCAAGCTCCGGATTTTGATGCAGCCGATGACGGATCTCGCTTAGTTCATCGCGGAGATCCGTGGTGTCGTCTAGCGAGCAAAAAGCCTGGGTATTTTCCATGGTCGTGGGTGTCTCTCTGTAAGAAATCTAATGGGCGAGTATTCTGCTGCAAAATCCGCTAATCAATGACGTTCTTTGGCCGATAATGTTGACCTGCATGTCAACAGACAACGATATGCGCCTGCCGGGAGAATCTGCTTAGCGCTCAGAGCCCTGCGATATTTGCACGAAATCGACCTGTACGGAGGCGTGCGTGCCGCCGCTGACGCGCTAGCCATCAACGGTTCCGTGATCAGCCGGCAAGTGGCGCAACTCGAACGCGATCACGGCGTGGTGCTGCTGGAGCGGCGCGGCAGGCGCGCGGTGCTCACCGAGATCGGGCTAAGCCTTGTCGAACATTTCCACGAGAGTTGCCGTCGCGACGCGGACATGCTGGCACAACTGGAAGATTTCAGAAGCCTGCGGCGCGGACGACTGGGGGTTGGCGTGGGTGAGGGGTTCGTCGAAAACCTGCTGGCCACTGTGCTGGAGGGTTTCAGCTTGCAGTTTTCTGACATCGTGGTGGAACTGCTTAACGGTGCGACATCTGAAATCATCGCGATGGTCCGCAACGACGACGTCGATCTTGGCTTGTGCGCGGGCCGTGGCAGCGATCCTGCCATACGTTCCCGAACCTTCCGGGCGGCGCAATTCTGTGCGCTCGTCAGTCCGCGCCATGCTGCGGGCGAGCGGCGTATCGGCTTTGAACAGTTGCGCGATCAGCGGCTGATCTTCATGCTCGAGCATTTTGGTGCGCAGCAATATCTCGACGCCATCATTCGTGCAGAGCGGCTGAACCTGACGCCGTCGTACCGCTGTGACCTTTTCTCGGCTGCGCAGGCCATTGCCGCAGCGGGACTGGGCGTGGCGTTCATGTCGACGGATGCGGCGCGGCAATATCTCGAAGCGGGGCGTCTGGTTGCACTTGAACTGGAGCATCCGATCGCACGCGAATTCAGCAGCCAGGCAATCAATACAGCGCGTTGGCCGGCGCCTTTCTCCCGCTGCTGAATTTCTGTGGCGGCAGCTTGTGGAAGCGATTCAGCGGCGATGGGCCGCTACATCGCCGAAGCAGGGTGAATGACTGTGGTCAATGAGGGTGGCGAGCGTCGCTTAAGCGGCGCGGATTGAACGGCCTGGATCATTGCGCTGCAGTACAAGAATGCGCGAAAGCAGTTTGTCGCGATCCATGTAACACCCTCGCAGAAAGCGTTTTCCTCTCGTCTGATCGAAGGCCTTGCGAGCATGCATGGTCCTGCGATTATCGAAGCACCACATCTGGCCCGCTTCCAACCTGTGACTCACGACGAATCGCGAATCCCGGGTAAGCGCGGAAAAGTGCCGGTATGCACGATAGAAAGCGTCCATCTCGGAGGGCGGCAAGTTGAAGGAGGCACGAAGCCCGTTCGCCAGCCGGATTCCACTCACCTCGCCGCGCAAGTCGAGGCCGATGATAGGTGCATAACTTCGATAGTCGCTCTGCGGCGCCTTGTTCTAGAACTCCACCGGAGCTCGCGGCGAATTCAACCGGTCGTTGCAACATCTCGAAATTT
>LGTG01000340.1 GCA_001190015.1 Candidatus Burkholderia crenata | reverse complement strand
GCCGCGGTGCTGATAGGTGGGCCGGGCGGGGCTCGGGGACAAGATTGTGGCCGATTCCGCCGGACCCGGCGATTGGCATATCGGCCAGCCGCCCGACGAACGTGCCCAGCGCGGCCAGGAAGCGGGGTTATGACTTGTCGCCGTTGCGCGGCCGGCAGGTCAGCCGCGACGATTTCGCCCGGTTCGATCTGCTTATCGCGATGGACGATGCCAACTCGGCCGCGCTGACCAAAGTGTGTCCGGCGGAATACCGCGACAAGATCAGGCTGCTGATGGAATTCGCGACCCGTGACGACAGCCGTGTGGTGGTCGACCCGTATTTTGGCGGCAACGAAGGTTTCGAACGCGTGCTCGATCAGTGCGAGGATGTTTGCGAAGGCTTGCTACGAGCGCTTCGCACGCAATTGGCGGCCTGATGCGCGGCCCCCGGAAGCCCGTTTCAATCAGCGCAATATTCTCAGCAAATTCCTAAGAAAATGTCTGTGGATACTTGATTAAATTCATAGGCTATTTATACTTGATTAAAACCATCCAGTATTAGCCGTAGCCCCCGGTAGCTTACAAATTATGAGACTCACCACGAAAGGCCGTTTCGCCGTCACGGCGATGATCGACCTGGCTTTGCGCCAGGAGCAGGGCCCGGTGACGCTGGCAGGAATCAGCCAGCGCCAGCATATCTCGCTGTCCTATCTCGAGCAGTTGTTCGGCAAGTTGCGCCGGCACGAGATCGTCGAATCGGTGCGCGGTCCGGGTGGTGGATACAATCTTGCGCGCCGTGCCGAGAACGTCACGGTCGCGGACATCATTATTGCGGTGGACGAGCCTATCGACGCCACGCAATGCGGTGGCAAAGGCGCCTGCGAAGGCACTAAGCAGCACGACGGCCACTGCATGACCCACGAACTCTGGTCCACGCTCAATCAGAAGATGGTCGAGTATCTCGACTCGGTCTCGCTGAAAGATCTCGTCGGCCAGCAGCGTGCACGCGAAGGATCGCCAGCGGTATTGCGCGACCGGCGTGCCGAATCGGCGGGTGTGGAACCCGTGCGTGTGGCGCCGAAAGGACCGAATTCCGTTTTCAACCTGGCTGGCTGACGGCCGCCGCGTTGATGTGCTGACGCGGCCGTCTCACCTTGAACGAGCCAATTGAGTTAAATCCCCGGAGCAACTGATGAACAACGACATTCCCCACCTGCCCATTTACATGGACTACAGCGCTACGACCCCGGTCGATCCGCGCGTGGTGGACAAAATGATTCCGTATCTGCGCAAGCAGTTCGGCAATCCAGCATCGCGTAGCCACCAGTACGGCTGGGACGCGGAGCGGGCGGTCGAAGAAGCGCGCGAGAACGTCGCGAAGCTGGTCAATTGCGACCCGCGCGAAATCATCTGGACGTCGGGGCCACCGAATCGGACAACCTCGCCATCAAGGGCGCGGCGCATTTCCACA
>LGTG01000339.1 GCA_001190015.1 Candidatus Burkholderia crenata | reverse complement strand
GGATTAGGTGGGCCGGGCGGGGCTCGGGGACAAGATTGTGGCCGACTCCGCCGGCACCGGCGATTGGCATATCGGCCAGCCGCCCGACGAACGTGCCCAGCGCGCGGCCAGGAAGCGGGATTATGACTTGTCGCCGTTGCGCGGCCGGCAGGTCAGCCGCGACGATTTCGCCCGGTTCGATCTGCTTATCGCGATGGACGATGCCAACGCGGCGGCGCTGACCAAAGTGTGTCGGGCGGAATACCGCGACAAGATCAGGCTGCTGATGGAATTCGCGACCCGTGACGACAGCCGTGTGGTGGTCGACCCGTATTTTGGCGGCGACGAAGATTTCGAACGCGTGCTCGATCAGTGCGAGGATGTCTGCGAAGGCTTGCTGCGAGCGCTTCGCACGCAATTGGCGGCCTGATGAGCGGCCCCCGGAAGCCCGTTTCAATCAGCGCAATATTCTCAGCAAATTCCTAAGAAAATGCCTGTGGATACTTGATTTAAATCATCCAGTATTAGCCGTAGCCCCCGGTAGCTTACAAATTATGAGATTCACCACGAAAGGCCGTTTCGCCGTCACGGCGATGATCGACCTGGCTTTGCGCCAGGAGCAGGGCCCGGTGACGCTGGCAGGAATCAGCCAGCGCCAGCATATCTCGCTGTCCTATCTCGAGCAGTTGTTCGGCAAGTTGCGCCGGCACGAGATCGTCGAATCGGTGCGTGGTCCGGATGGTGGATACAATCTTGCGCGCCGTGCCGAGAACGTCACGGTCGCGGACATCATTATTGCGGTGGACGAGCCTATCGACGCCACGCAATGCGGTGGCAAAGGCGCCTGCGAAGGCACCAAGCAGCACGACGGCCACTGCATGACTCACGAACTCTGGTCCACGCTCAATCAGAAGATGGTCGAGTATCCCGACTCGGTCTCGCTGAAAGATCTCGTCGACCAGCAGCGTGCACGCGAAGGATCGCCAGCGGTATTGCGCGACCGGCGTGCCGAATCGGCGGGTGTGGAACCCGTGCGTGTGGCGCCGCAAGGACCGAATTCCGTTTTCAACCTGGCTGACGGCCGCCGCGTTGATGTGCTGACGCGACCGTCTCGCCTTGAACGAGCCAATTGAGTTAAATCCCCGGAGCAACTGATGAACAACGACATTCCCCACCTGCCCATTTCATTTACATGAACTACAGCGCTACGACCCCGGTCGATCCACGCGTGGTGGACAAGATGATTCCGTATCTGCGCGAGTAGTTCGGCAATCCAGCAGTAGCCACCAGTACGGCTGGGACGCGGAGTGGGCGGTCGAGGAAGCGCGCGAGAACGTCGCGAAGCTGGTCAATTGCGAC
>LGTG01000338.1 GCA_001190015.1 Candidatus Burkholderia crenata | reverse complement strand
ACAGAGAATCGTAGAAAAATATGGGTAATTGCAAGGCGCGTCAGTCCTGTACAATTTCGCCTGTTTAAACTGCTCTTCGCCTTATCGCCGCCATGTCCGAGCTTTCCGACCTTACGCAGATCGCGCCAACCCTGAAAGCCGAAATCCTGGCCGAGGCGTTGCCCTATATTCGCCAGTATCACGGCAAGACGATCGTGATCAAATACGGCGGCAATGCCATGACCGAGGAGCGCCTGAAACAGGGCTTCGCGCGCGACGTGATCCTGCTGAAACTGGTCGGGATCAATCCGGTGATCGTGCACGGCGGTGGTCCACAGATCGACCAGGCGCTCAAGAAAATCGGCAAGCAGGGCACGTTCATCCAGGGCATGCGCGTCACCGACGAAGAGACCATGGAAGTGGTCGAATGCGTGCTCGGCGGCGAAGTGCAGCAGGACATCGTCACGCTGATCAATCATTTCGGCGGCCATGCGGTCGGGTTCACCGGCAAGGACGGCGGCCTGATCCACGCGCGCAAACTGCTGATGCCGGATCGCGACAATCCGGGCGAATTCATCGATATCGGTCAGGTGGGTGAAGTCGAAGCCATCAATTCGGCAGTCGTGAAGGCACTCCAAGACGACGTGTTCATTCCTGTCATCTCGCCAATCGGCTTCGGTGAAGACGGTTTGTCTTACAACATCAACGCCGATCTGGTCGCCGGCAAGCTGGCCGTGGTGCTGAACGCCGAGAAGCTCGTGACGATGACGAACATCCTCGGCGTGATGGACAAGGAAGGCAATCTGCTGACCGATCTCTCGGCACGCGAGATCGACGCACTGTTCGAAGACGGCACCATCTCCGGCGGCATGCTGCCGAAGATCTCATCGGCACTCGACGCAGCGAAGAGCGGCGTGCGCTCGGTGCATATCATCGACGGGCGAATCGAGCATTCGGTGCTGCTCGAGATCCTGACCGAACAGCCGTTCGGGACAATGATCCGTTCACATTGAACGTGGATCTCGCCGGCGCTCGAGCTAGGCTGTTGCGTTCCTCGAAGCGCCGGATGAACACGCGCGGCCACCCCGTCTGGTTGTTCGATCTCGACAACACGCTGCACCACGCGTCGCATGAGATTCTCCCCACGATCAATCGCGGGATGACGCAGTACATCATCGACCGGCTGGGGGTGGGCGTTGACGAAGCCAACCGCTTGCGGACCCGGTTATACCCAGCGATACGGCGCCACCTTGCTTGGCCTGGTGCGGCATCATCGCGTCGATGCTGCCGACTTCCTGCACGTCGTACATACCTTTGCCGATCTCGGATCCATGGTTCGGGCCGAACGCGGCCTCGCGCGAATGATCCGCGGGCTGCCGGGACGGAAGATCGTGTTGACCAACACGGGCCTTCGGTTTATGCGCACGCCATGCTCGACGAACTGGGTATTGCCAAGCTGTTTGAACGCGTGATCGCCATTGAGGATATGCAAGACCGAAGCGGCTATTGGCGCACAAAACCCGATGCAGCTATGCTTCGGCGCGCGATGCGGCGTGCTCACGTGCTGCTCTCTGACGCCGTTCTTGTTGAAGACACGCGCGGGCATCTGAAACGCTATAAGCGCCTGGGAATTCGCACGGTCTGGATCACGGGGTATCTTCCGTCGGTTCTCAATGCCAGCGGAGCGAAGTCGCTTCGGTCCCCCGCCAGCGGACGCCCACATTATGTCGATCTCAAGATCCAGTCTTTGAAAGGCTTGCGCGGTCTCAGCTAACGCACGGAAGTGGAAGTAGTACGGACTTCAAACTTCATCGCTTGGGCCCGGCCGCTTCAGGCGTATCCGTGAGCCCCCTCCGCTCTCCTTTCCGTTTTTCCGATATACTTCACCGCTATATTGATTTGTTTCAACGCGCCGATTTGCTGACTCGATTGCGGGCGCGCGAACCCTGACCGGTTCACTACTTAGGTTTAAGCAGTCGTTGCAACACCATCATTTAGGT
>LGTG01000337.1 GCA_001190015.1 Candidatus Burkholderia crenata | reverse complement strand
CTTACACCTCCAAGATTGCGCCCATGCTGGGCGTACACGACGAAGCGCCGCGTAAGCGCGACGCTTCGTTAAACTACTTGCGCGTCGTGGCGCGTAGTTTACTTGTCCAGCAGGATGTGCAGCATCCGGCGCAGCGGTTCCGCCGCGCCCCACAGCAACTGGTCCCCGACCGTGAACGCCGAGAGATACTCGCCGCCCATGGCAAGCTTGCGCAAGCGGCCAACCGGCACCGTCAGCGAACCCGTGACCACTGCCGGCGACAAATCGCGTATCGACGCTTCGCGTTCGTTCGGGACAACCTTCACCCAATCATTCGCCGACGCCAGGATGTCGTGCAATTCGTCCAGCGGCACGTCCTTCTTGAGCTTGATGGTCAGTGCCTGCGAGTGGCAGCGCATTGCGCCAATCCGCACGCACAGGCCATCCACAGGAACCGAACCCGGCTCGCCCATGGCGGGCAATCCGAGAATCTTGTTGGTTTCCGCACCGCCCTTCCACTCTTCCTTCGACATGCCGTTGCCGAGATCCTTGTCGATCCACGGAATCAGCGAACCGGCCAGCGGCACGCCAAAATGGTCGGTCGGCATACGCTCGATGGACATGGCTGCCAGCACACGCTTGTCGATATCGAGAATAGCCGACGACGGGTCCGCCAGATCTTCCTTGGCCGCGCCGTACAGCACGCCCATTTGCTGCAACAGTTCGCGCATGTTCTGCGCACCCGCGCCGGAAGCCGCCTGATACGTCATGGCGGTCGTCCATTCGACCAGGTTCTGGTTGAACAAGCCGCCCAGCGCCATCAGCATCAGACTGACCGTGCAATTCCCGCCGATGAAATTCCGACCGCCCTTGACCAGCGAGTCCTTGATGACATGCAGGTTCACCGGGTCGAGGATGATGACCATGTCGTCCTTCATGCGCAGCGAGGAAGCCGCATCAATCCAGTAACCCTTCCAGCCGGCCGCGCGCAGTTTCGGGAACACCTCGTTGGTGTAATCGCCGCCCTGGCACGTAATGATTACGTCGCACTTTTTCAGGTCGTCGATGCTTGTCGCATCCTTGAGTTTCGTCTCGTTTTTCGCGAACGACGGCGCATTGCCGTCCGCATTGCTGGTGCTGAAAAACACCGGTTCGATCAGGTCGAAATCGCCTTCCTGCCGCATGCGTTGCATCAGGACGCTGCCGACCATGCCGCGCCAACCAACGAGACCTACGTTCATGACTAACCTTTTTTGTGGACACTTCCCCGCTTGGGCCTGACCCTCCTCCGCCGGCGTGACCGCGCGGGGAAGATGGGCGGGCACGACAGGGGATCAGCGGAACGTGATCGTTTTGAGGGAAATGGTTTTCGTAATGCGTTTGGACAGCGCAACCGTACCCGGAAGTGTGTTCAAAAGCGTAATGGCGAGACGAGTAGTGCGGGCGCCTGAGCTAAAACCGCCGCATGAAGTCGAGTCCAGAGAAGAGATCTCCGCCATAACAAAAAATTTTACACGATAACCCGCATATTCGTCCTTCCGCGCGAGCGTCCCACGCCGTTTCGACGTGGTTCGTGCGCTAAAAGCGACGGATCGAGATGAAATATCGCGATCGGCGGCATCTGGCAAAGACGTCCGCCGCGAGAGGCTTTTTCACCGGAATTTTTCGCCGACACGGGCGGGCCAACTCGTCCGATGAAAAAGCCCGTTATCGGATTTAAAGCGCCGCGAGCACCGCGTCGCCCATTTCCTTCGTGCCGACCGTACGGCCATCCGGCGTCGCGATGTCGCCGGTACGCAGACCCTGCGCAAGCACCTTCTTCACCGCTGTTTCGATCCGGTCAGCCTGGTCAGCCTCGCCAAGCGAGTAACGCAGCATCATGGCGGCCGAGAGGATGGTCGCCAGCGGATTCGCCACGCCATTGCCTGCGATATCCAGCGCCGAACCATGCGACGGTTCGTACAAGCCCTTGTTGTTTTTATCGAGCGAGGCGGACGGCAACATGCCGATGGAACCCGTCAGCATGGCGGCTTCGTCGGAGAGAATGTCGCCGAACATGTTGCCGGTCACCACCACGTCGAACGCCTTCGGCGCCTTCACCAACTGCATGGCCGCGTTGTCCACGTACATGTGCGACAGTTCGACGTCCGGATATTCCTTCGATACATCGATCATCACGTCGCGCCAGAATTGCGACGTTTCCAGCACGTTGGCCTTATCGACGCTCGTCAGCTTCTTCGCGCGTTTTTGCGCGGCCTGAAACGCCACGTGCGCAATCCGGCGCACTTCCGGCTCCGAATAACGCATGGTGTCAAAGCCTTCCTTGCCGCCTTCGAACAAGCTATCCGGTGATGAACGCACGCCACGCGGCTGGCCGAAATAGATATCGCCGTTCAGTTCGCGGATGATCAGGATATCCAGCCCCGCCACAATCTCGGGCTTCAGCGACGAAGCCGCCGTCAGTTGCGGATAACAAATGGCCGGACGGAAGTTCGCGAACAATTGCAGGTGTTTGCGCAGACCCAGGATGGCCTGCTCCGGACGCAGCGCGCGTTCAAGCGAATCGTATTTCCAGTCGCCCACGGCGCCGAACAGGATTGCATCCGACGCTTTCGCCAGCGCAAGCGTCGCTTCCGGCAGCGGATGGCCGCTCGCCTCGTAGCCCGCGCCACCGACCGGCGCTTCTTCGAGCTCGAACTTTTCGTCGAGCGCATTCAGGACCTTGACGGCTTCCTTGATGATCTCCGGACCGATTCCATCGCCGGGCAGCACTGCAATCTTCATGGTGTTTCCTTTTCTTGTCTTGTTTATACGGGCGAGTTCGAGCTTGCTCGTACCCGCCCCCGCCTTCTCGCACTTAGCCGACGAGGCGGTTATTCAGCCACGGCTGCTTCGTGAGACACTCATTTTCGAACTGACGGATCTTGCCGGCGTGACGCAGCGTGAGCGCGATGTCGTCAAAACCGTTCAGCAGGCAGAACTTGCGGAAGCCCGGCACTTCGAACGGGTATGCCGTGCCATCGCCGGTCAGTACGAGCTGGCGCTCCAGATCGACCGTCAGCTTGAAGCCGTTGAACGCGTAGGTTTCGTTGAACAGCTTGTCGACCTGGCTTTCGGTCAGGATGATCGCCAGCAGGCCGTTCTTGAAGCAGTTGTTATAGAAGATGTCCGCAAAACTCGGCGCGATGATCGCGCGGAAACCGTATTGGTCCAGCGCCCACGGTGCGTGCTCGCGCGAGCTGCCGCAGCCAAAATTCTTGCGCGTCAGCAGGATTGACGCGCCCTTGTAGCGCGGCTGGTTCAGCACGAAATCCGGATTCAGCGGCCGGTTCGAGTTGTCCTGGCCCGGCTGGCCTACATCGAGATAACGCCATTCGTCGAACGCGTTCGGGCCGAAACCCGTGCGCTTGATCGACTTCAGGAACTGCTTCGGAATGATCGCGTCCGTGTCGACGTTATCGCGATCGAGCGGCACCACGAGCCCGCCATGTACGATGAATTTTTCCATGATGCTTTACCGGTTTGGTTTATTTAGCCGCATTGCTGATTGCGTTGCCGGTGGCGCGTACGTCCTCGCCAAAGCCGTGGACCGTATTGCAGTCCGCGGCGAGCACAGCGACACCCAACGCGACGGCGATCAACGCCAGCGGAGCAACGATGCGTTTCATGCCAGTTCGCGGATATCGACGAAATGGCCTTCAATAGCCGCTGCTGCCGCCATGGCCGGGCTTACCAGATGCGTACGGCCGCCTGCGCCCTGACGCCCTTCGAAGTTCCGGTTCGACGTGGATGCGCAGCGCTCGCCCGGCTCCAGCCGGTCGGCGTTCATAGCGAGGCACATCGAGCAGCCCGGTTCGCGCCACTGGAAGCCTGCGTCGAGGAACACCTTGTCGAGGCCTTCGCGTTTCGCCTGCGCCTTCACGAGACCGGAACCCGGCACGACCATCGCCAGCCGGATGTTCGACGCCACGCGGCGGCCGAGCGTCTTCACCACATACGCCGCGGCGCGCAAGTCTTCGATCCGCGCATTCGTGCACGAGCCGATGAAAATCTTGTCCGGCTTGATCGACTGCATCGGCGTGTTGGGTTCGAGCGCCATGTACTTAAGCGCGCGTTCGATCGCATCGCGCTTGACCGGGTCCTTTTCGCATTCGGGATCCGGCACGCGGCCGTCGATGGACGTCACCATTTCCGGCGACGTGCCCCACGTCACTTGCGGCACGATTTCAGTGGCGTTCACCTCCACCACGCGGTCAAACTTCGCGCCGGGATCGGACGTGAAGGTACGCCAATAAGTGGCTGCCTGTTCGAATTCTGCGCCATGTGGCGAGAACGGACGATCTTCCAGGTAGTTGATGGTCGTGTCATCGACCGCAACCATCCCGGCCCGGGCGCCCGCTTCGATAGCCATGTTGCAGACCGTCATGCGGCCTTCCATAGACAACGCCCGGATGGTCGAGCCGCCAAATTCGATGGCGTAGCCATTGCCGCCCGCCGTCCCCATCTTGCCGATGATGGCCAGCACGATGTCCTTCGCGGTGCAGCCGCGCGGCAACGGTCCCTCGACCTTGACGAGCAAGTTTTTGCTCTTCTTTTGCAACAGGGTCTGCGTGGCGAGGACGTGCTCGACTTCCGACGTACCAATGCCATGCGCCAATGCACTGAACGCACCGTGCGTAGAGGTATGCGAGTCGCCGCAAACGATGGTCATGCCCGGCAGCGTGGCGCCCTGTTCCGGCCCGATGATGTGCACGATGCCCTGGCGCAGGTCGTTCATCTTGAACTGCGTGATTCCGTAGGCGTCGCAGTTTTCGTCGAGCGTGTCCACCTGCAGCTTCGAGATCGGGTCCGCGATGCCGTGCGAACGGTCGGTAGTGGGGACGTTATGATCCGACACCGCCAGGTTCGCGCTGATCCGCCATACCGGCCGTTCGGCCAGTTTCAGGCCCTCGAACGCTTGCGGGCTGGTCACTTCGTGGAGCAAATGACGGTCGATGTAGAGGATAGACGTACCGTCTTCCTCGGTGTGGATCACATGCGAGTTCCACAACTTGTCGTACAGAGTCTGGGCCATGGTCTTTTCAGGTGTTGTGACTGCGGGGGATGTTTTTTGGTTTGATGATTATGCCACGCAGGACAGCGCATTGCGCTAGTCTACCAAGAAAAAACTGATATAAAACAGTGAGTTATGGTGATAGTGGAGCTACCTGTACTGGGAGTACCGGGATGGGCATAAGGCGGAGTGGCAAAGGAACGTCCACTCCATGGATCCGGGAACGACACGATCAAAGCGGTGGACTGCATGGCTTCCCGCAGCGCGGGTGCATGCATTGAATGCCCGTGCATCAAGTCCTTGTGCGATAAGGCCGATGCCACCATCCAAGCAAAAAAGGCTCGAGCACTCCTTAGCAGGCTGTTGAAAAGCGCCCCGTCATGACGACCGAAGCAGTGTTCAAGAGGTTTGCACATGCAATTTGCTGCTGAATTGCGGGTTCGCCGAGTGGTTTTGGCAGGCAGTGCGCAGGCACGCCAGCCCGGCGCCGTACGGTGC
>LGTG01000336.1 GCA_001190015.1 Candidatus Burkholderia crenata | reverse complement strand
TCGATTAGAAGACACCAGCCGAGGCGTTTGAAGAGTTAATATACGCAACCTAAATGATGGTGTTGCAATGACTGCTTGAACCTAAGCTTGCATCGCGTCCACGCGGGTTACCTGAAAGAAAGGCGACCGGCTGCACTACGAACACATCGAGATTGCGCATCACCGTTTCCCGCACTGCATCGAACTCATTAACCTGGACGCCAAGGTGCGCGACTTCTCGCGTACGCATTGCAAGGGGCTCGACAACGTCCGGGCGATTTTCCTGCCGTGTGAATTACCGATGCAGGCGAGGTGACGAGCAGCCGCACGGACGGAGTCGACGATGCCTTTTGTCAGCATCAGGATACGAAAGGACGCGGCGCAGACGTCAACCGCCGCGCGTGGCCTGGCTGCGCGGCACTGAAGATCGCGTAGGAGGCTGTCGGCAATGAGGTGTTGGAGCTCGCAAAAAGTACCCGGAATCTTGCGTGATTTCGTAAGATTTTACGAGACTGCGAGAGAGCTTTGAGTCGCCGAAAAGCCTTATGCTGAAAGGCTTTTCGGGATTTTATGATTTTATGACACTGCTTGAAACGCATTCCGGCGGAGAGACGGGGATTCGAACCCCGGTTAGGTTTGACCCTAAACACGCTTTCCAGGCGTGCGACTTAAACCGCTCATCCATCTCTCCAGCAATCTACATATATCTCTCCAGCAATCTACATATTCATTATAACTCGCGCGTCTGTGCCAGCCCTCCGTTGAGAAGAGGACGATGATAGGGGGATGCCGTCAAAAGATGTGCCCCTGTGGGCGGTGAAAGCAGCAGATCTGCCATTCTTTCTTATTGATACGGTCGCTGCACCTCATTTCCGTAACCGTTCAGGCAAACTGGCGAGTCATTTTCAAGTTTGAAAACGGCGACGCTTATATCGTCGACTACCCTTGAATGAGGAACATTATGCGTATGCATAACTCGCCGCATCCAAGAGAAATTCTCTCCGAGTTGTGGCTTGAGCCGCTGGAACTGTCGATAACATATGCCGCGCAAGGGCTGGATGTGTCGCGCAAAACGTTGTCCGAGATCGTCAACGGCCGAGCAGCGATCAGTCCGGAAATGGCGATGCGACTTGAAATCGCGTTTGGCAAAAACGCGGAGTCCTGGCTAGCTCATCAGGCCGCGTTTAATTTATGGCAGGTAGATCAGAAGAGGGACACGTGCATGTCCAGAGGTTGAAGGGAGACCGTTCTAGCGCGCAGTGAAGCGGGCGGTTAGTACAAGGTCACACGCCCGCACCAACAAACGGATTGATGAATCGCAACCTCTCGTCAATGACCAACCCGTCATGCATGTCCTCGGAGTAGAGGACATCGCATCCGGCGAGTAGCGCCGCTGCTGCAATCATCGAGTCATAGACAGACAGGCCGTATCGCTCGGAAATCCGCCAGCCAGTGTCGTGGGTTTCCACAGTCAGCGGCTCGGTCGTGCATACCACCCGGACTGCATCCAGCACATCGTTTGTCTCGTGCCACGACATGGCCAACTTGCGCCGGGTGACATTGGCCACCTCGTTCAGCACCTGGACGCTGATGATGCCGCCTTCCACCATCAAACCCTCCGCGCGGCCCTCAAACACCAGCGCCTTCGCCGCCTTGAAAGCCAACGATGTCTCAAAGTGACCGGCCATCGGCTGGTAATGCGGGTCGCCGGCATTCTGCTTGTCGACGACCTTCGCCATGCGCTCGAACGTCTCGCTGACCAGCGCCTCCGACACCACTCCGTGATGCAGCCAGTTGGCAATATATGCTGGCTCGAGATTCGCAGCGTTGCACGGTCTTCCATCAGCCCAATATCGTGAATATCCGGCACCTTCGAACATCCCGCGCCCTGGTCAACCCACCACACCACGTAACCCAAAATCCCCTGTGCGTTGTTCTCGATCTTCTGGCGAATTTCCTCATCCGACCATTGCGCTTTTTCCACAACAGGAATCGTCAGCAAGCCATCAAGCAGCTCATCGCGTGCGCTGGCAGCGGTCTTTTCCAGCTCCTGCTGCACGGCTTTTGCACATCGACCTGATGGTAATGCAGCGCATGCAGCGTAGCGGCCGTCGGCGAGGGCACCCATGCCGTGTTCGCGCCTGCTTTCGGATGGGCGATCTTCTGCTCGAGCATGGGGCGAATTACGTCGCGACGGGGGTGTCGCAATACCTGGGCAGTGTGGTCGCCAACTTCGCACGCATGCCGTCGAACGATCTTGATTCGCTGCAATCCCTGCCGCTTTACTTTTATATATTATATACCAAGCTCTTTTTTGGGCTTGGCTGGCTCGCGGCAGGCGGGACTGCAGTGGCAATCGTCCTGCTGCTGTTGTTGAATCGCCTGTCACGAGAACATAGGCGTTGTGTGGACGCGGTACGGTCTGGCACTGATCCGTTCGCTCCGGCGAAGCCGGCATCGCTGCAATAACGTCAACGCATTCACATTCATTATCATTCTTCGATTCGGTTTGACCTGACATACCCTTAGCGCTATAATGTTTCCCGCGGGGTGGAGCAGTCGGGCAGCTCGTCGGGCTCATAACCCGAAGGTCGTAGGTTCAAATCCTACCCCCGCAACCAGAGATTCAACGCATAAAGCCCGGATAGACCGGGCTTTATGCGTGTGCGCCCAGCACGGGCGCGATCTTGGAGGGGTAAGTCTTCCCGTGAGTTGACCACAGCGAACGAAGTGAAGCGCAACTGCGTGAGGGTGACCGAGCGTGGGGAGAAAGCGTGAGCGATACTGAGCCGATGTACAAGAACCGGATAGAAGGCGGTGCTGATCAGGGCAAGCGGGCACGTATCCG
>LGTG01000335.1 GCA_001190015.1 Candidatus Burkholderia crenata | reverse complement strand
CTTGACGATCCTGCGGCGCTGGGCATTCACGCTCTCAATTTATGACAGACCCGTTTGGGACAGGCTCGTTCGCTCCGGCTTCCCGGCGCCCGCACCCGCCAGGACCCCCGCCAAACAGAATCCCGCGCGCGAACGAAGAACCTTCCCGCCGACCCCGCCCTGTCCTACGCCTTATAATTCCCCGACCTCCGCTTCTTTTACGCATTTTTCGGCAGATTCCACCCCATGAGTGACAACACGCTTGCGAAGAGTTTCGAGCCCCAGAACATTGCATTGAGTCCCATTGGGGCCCGGAATGGGAAAACCGCGGTTACGCTGCGCCGACCCTGATCGAAGGCAAAAAAGATTTCTCGATCCAATTCCCGCCGCCGAACGTTACCGGCACGCTGCACATGGGTCACGCGTTCAACCAGACCATCATGGACAGCCTCACCCGCTAACACCGCATGCTCGGCGAAAGCACTCTGTGGCTACCTGGAACGGACCACGCAGGGATCGCCACGCAGATCGTGGTGGAGCAGCAACTCGAGAAACGCG
>LGTG01000027.1 GCA_001190015.1 Candidatus Burkholderia crenata | reverse complement strand
CCACGCTCGCCACCGTTCCCGTGCGCATGACGTGCTTCAGATCCACGCCTTCGAGCTTCGTAACTTGCGCGACCGCTTTCTCGAGCGCGACCTGAACCTCAGCCAATGCGGGAATCGGAATCCATAACGGCAAATCGGCATCGAGCACGTGATCTTCGCGCACATAACCATGCGCCAATACGTAGTCGCCCAGGCGCTGAGTATTCCTCAATCCCGCGCAATGCCCGAGCATGATCCACGCATGCGGACGAAGCACCGCGATATGGTCCGTGATCGTCTTCGCATTCGACGGGCCCACGCCAATATTGACCATGGTAATGCCGCTGCCATTGGCGCGTTTCAGATGATAGGCGGGCATTTGCGGCAGACGTGCTAGCGCCACGCCCTGTTGCTCCTCTTGCGAATCGCCCAGGTTCTCATTGCCGGTAATCACGTCGCCGGGTTCGATAAACGACGTGTATTCGCTTCTATAGGCCCGCGTCTCTTCGTCATTCGCGCTCGACATGATCCTGCGTCCGAGCTTCACGAATTCATCGATATAAAACTGGTAGTTCGTATAAAGCACATAGTTCTGGAAATGCGTAGGCGAAGTCGCGGTGTAATGCTTCAGCCGATGCAAGGAGAAGTCCACGCGTGCCGCCGTGAACAACGCAAGCGGATGGGGTTCGCCCGGAGCCGGTTCATAGGTCCCGTTCACAATGCGGTCGTCGAGCAGCGCAAGATCGGGCATATCGAAGATATTGCGCATGGCGAACAGCCGGTCGCGATCCAGGTCGCCTTCCAGGTGAATGCCTTCCGCAAACGCGAAGTGAATGGGCACGGGTTGCGCCGACACCCCCACTTCAATCCCGACATGGTGATTCTTGGTAAGAAGCCGCAATTGCTCGCGATAATAATGGCCAAATAAATCAGGCCGCGTGAGCGTGGTTTCGAAAATGCCCGGCCCTGCGACAAAGCCATATGAACGGCGTGAATCAATTTGCGTATTCAACTCGGTACGCACGCGCACGAACGGATAACACGCCCGCACACGATGTGAAAAAGGTTCGTTCTTCCTGTAGCGCGCGAACGCGTCGCGCAAGAAAGAGGTGTTCGCTTCGTAGATTGCCGATACCCGCGCAACCGCGGCCACGGGGTCGTCGAAAGACTCCGTGGGGAAGTTGTTGGCAGGCGTTGAATGGCTGGCTTGGGTCCGGTCGTTTGTCATGATCTTTTGCGCTCTTGTGATGAATCGACATTAACACGGAAGAACAACGCGCCCATGAACAGCCCTCCCGGCGATGCGTTTCTTCAACACGTTCCGTCACGCAAACACGCTTTCAATGAAACCAGCGCAAAATAAGGCTTTTGAGAGGGACTCAACGTTCCTTTAGCGAGTGCGTTTTGCTAAAATTCGGACACTAATCTGGAGAAACATCATGAAGCCGCTTCAATCTGTCGCTATCGCGGCCATTCTCGCCGCAGCCAGCATGGGCGCATACGCGCAATCGGCCCCCGCGGCGGATAATTCTCCGGCGCACGCCATGTCGCCTGAAGAGAATGCCGGGCTGCCGGACCTGAAGGCCATCAACCGGCCCGCCGCGCAAGTCACCTCGAAAGTCGAGATTTCGCCGCCGCGCCCGTCGAGCTACCATGAACAAAGCACGAACGGCACCGAAATCACGGAATACCGCGACAAAGGCAAGCTGGTTGAAATCGACGTGCGCTCGAATTTCGGCACGCGCTACCATATGAGCGCGCCGGCTGACACGTCGCCAACTGTCCGCGACAACGGCAAGGCCAGCACACGCTTGCCTTCGTGGAACCTGAAGTACTGAGCTTTTATGAAGGCTCATTGAGCGCTTATCGAACAATTATTGAGCACTTGATAAGCTTTCACCGAAACCTTCACCGCTGCCCGTTTCATCCGCTGAGCTTAAGCGCCGCGCCGCCGTGTCACGGTGGCGCTATGCCTGACTGACATGTCCGTCGGTCATCCTGCATGTTCAACCTCACCGACGCTCTCCCGCATGGCCGTATTCATCGCTGTCACCGATTCCCAGCTCACCGACTGGCTGCAACACTACGAACTCGGCGAAGCCGCCGATTTCCGTGGCATTGCATCCGGTATCGAAAACAGCAACTTCTTCCTGACGACCACACGCGGCGGGTATGTGCTGACGATCTTCGAGAACCTCACGGCCACGCAATTGCCGTTTTATCTCGATTTGATGCGCCATCTGGCGTCCCACGCCGTGCCGGTACTGGACCCCATGCCGCGTCGCGACGGCGCGCTTTTCGGCACACTGAACGGCAAACCTGCGGCGATCGTCACAAAGCTGGACGGCGCGCCAGAACTGGCGCCGGGCGCTTTGCACTGCATCGAAGTGGGTCAGATGCTGGCGCGGCTTCATTTGGCCGGCCGCGATTTCCCAACGTATCAGCCGAACTTGCGCAGCCTCGCGTGGTGGCAGAAGAGCGTGCCCGCCGTGCTGTCGCATTTGAGCGATGCACAGGCAAACTGATCACCTGTGAACTCGCTCATTAGGTGGCGTTTTTTGCGTCGGACGAATATCAGCTATTGCCGGAAGGTCCGTGCCATTGCGACCTGTTCCGCGACAACGTACTGTTCGCGCATCCGACGGCGGATGAAACGCGGCTCAGCGGCTTCTTCGACTTCTATTTCGCCGGCAACGACAAATGGCTCTTCGATGTCGCCGTCTGTGTGAACGACTGGTGCGTTGATCTGGCAACCGGCGCGCTGGATAATGCGCGGGACGACGCGTTGTTGCGCGCCTATCAGACAGTGCGGCCGTTCACGCCGGCGGAGGCGCATCACTGGAACGACATGCTGCGCGCGGGCGCGTTGCGCTTCTGGGTGTCGCGTCTTTACGATTTTTACCGGCCACGCGAAGCTGAGATGTTAAAACCGCACGATCCCGGCCATTTCGAACGCATTTTGCGCGAGCGCATCAAAGTTGCACCTGTTCACTGTAATTAACCAATGCAATTGATCGAAGTTCCGGCCAAAACCGGTTATGTGTGGTTCCGCCAAGGTATCTGGCTGTTTCGCCGGAATCCGCTCGCGGTCCTCGTTGCCATGATCTGTTACCTGCCGGTCGCCATGCTGTTCTGGTTCGCGCCCATCCTGGTCGCGTGGCACGACTTCCCGCCGGTGAAAGCGCTGTTTTTCAGCTTCGTCATTTGCTGGCGTAATCGCGGCGCGTTCGTTATCTACGGCGTGTTGTGGATTGGTATCGCGTTCGCGGTGTCGTTCGGGCTCAGCGCGCTGATGCAGGTGCTCGGTGCCGCACAGGAAATGGTACTCGCGGTGTTGATGCCGGCCGTCCATCCTCGTCACGACTGCGTTGTATTGCCCGTTTTACGCGACGTATCGCGGCTGTTTCGGTGTGCAATCGGAAAATTCACCTGATATCCCGGATCCGTCCGAAACGTCGGTATGAGCGTTTGCCAATGAGCAGGTCCCAATGAGCGCCGATGACTGTTTAGTCATCGGCGTTTTGTTTTGTCGCGTGTCGTGCGGCGTGGACACGCGGTTTCCTTAGTGCGATAAATGTTTGCGTACACTATCATCATATCCCGTTTTAACGTGCCCAAGGCGCGACAGCCATGACCTCTTCCCCGCAATTCCCGCTCGAACTTGACGCCCAGCTTTGCTTCGCGCTGTACTCGACCTCGCTCGCGATGACCAAGACGTACAAACCGCTGCTGGACAAAGTCGGGCTGACCTATCCGCAATATCTGACTATGCTGGTGCTGTGGGAAAGCGACGATCTGACCGTCAAGCAGATGGCCGAACGGCTGAACCTCGATTCGGCCACCATGACACCTCTGCTAAAGCGTCTCGAAACGCAAGGGTACGTCAAGCGCATGCGGGGTATTGAAGACGAGCGGCAGGTGCATATCCATCTGACCGATGCCGGCCGTGAGCTAAAGAAGGCCATCCACGATATTCCTGGCGTGATCTACTGCGCAGCCGGATCGGACGCCTACCAGCTTATCAAGCTGCGCGACGATCTGGTGCGACTGCGCGCGTCGCTGATTGAATACAACGAAACCTGAAACCTTCCGATAGTCAAAATCAATCACTGTACCTCGATGTAATTTTCGCACAAGTTATTATCGCGATATATTTAATCCCGTTGGCACCACATGACCTAACTTAGAACTTCAGTCCCTCTTTCTGCCGCCGAGCGGTAACTATCGAACAGGAGAACATCATGAGCATTCTTTACACAGCAACGGCAACGAGCACGGGCGGCCGCGACGGCCGGGCAGTATCGTCGGATGAAAACCTGGATGTGAAATTGAGCGCCCCGAAGGCATTGGGAGGTTCGGGCGCAGCCGGCACGAACCCGGAACAGCTGTTTGCCGCTGGCTATTCAGCGTGCTTCCTGAGCGCGATGAAGTTTGTCGCCGGTCAGCAGAAGAAAACGATTCCCGCCGACACGACCGTCACCGCTGACGTAGGTGTGGGTCCGAACGATAAAGGTGGCTTCGCGCTTGACGTTGAATTGCGCGTTTCATTGCCGGGACTGGACGCGGCGGAAGCGCAAAAGCTGGTAGAGACGGCCCATAAGGTGTGTCCGTACTCGAACGCAACGCACAATAACGTAGACGTGCGCGTCAAGCTGGTCTGAGCCGCGGCGTTTGGCGCTGGGCGGTAGAAAGAGCCCGCGCCTGTTCCTCCAGCAATCCCCAGACGCAAAAATGCCAGCCTTCGTGGCCGACATTTTTTGCTTCGACAACGCCGATTTCCGCGTTACGAATCCTGCTTGTCCTTCTATTGACTGTCGAACTACCGCGGAACTACTGCGGAATTACTATGCGAACCACGAGGAATGACGCGACGATCCAGCTTCTGCATGCGGTATTCGAGGTCGTAAATTGTCAGTGGCTTCGGCCAAATAAGCGTCGTTACGCTCCTTGTCACGCTGGTCGGCGGATTTCGTCAGGAACAGGAAGAGGCGGCTGAGCAGATACATGGTGAACCTCGCTTAAATGATTAGGGTAAATACCTAGTACTTTGAACGAAGAGTATAGGGTAAGCCCTAATCAAATCAAATGCCAGTGCTTAAAAAAGAATCTCGTTGATACGAAAGACTTTTTTACAACACTCGAGGCTAAACCAGGGTCTCGTCGCGCACAGCCGATTGCTGGCAGCCGTGCATCATGACGACCAGCGGCATGTCCGCGAGGGATGCGCCGGTAGATAGAACGCGTAAGCCAGGTGATTGACGAAGCGACCGGCTGTTGGCGGAGCTGAATGGAACGACCGGGTCCACTTGCCCGCCGCCCACGCCGAGGTGCGGGGCCGCACCCGCGACTCGCGGACAACGCGCGGTTTGGCTGAAATTTTCGGTTTCGCCGCAGGCGGTTTGGCCGCTTTGGCGCGAACAGGCTGCGCCGGAGGGCGCGTTTTCGGCGCTCGGGGCGGAACGATCTGCGTCGCTACAAGGTGCTTCAAGCTCGTAGCCAGAGTTTTGTCAGGCTTTTTGGCATCGATCGAATTAGGGTCCGCACAGGGGGAACGGATCGCCGAACCCCTGTGGGAACGACGAATATTATGTGCGTCATAATAGCAGTTATTCTGGGACCGTGCACGTGCTACAGAATTTCACATTGCGTCACGTTGCCGTCATGTACGTATCTGCTACTGTATGTTGCGGTAAATTGTGTCGGATTCGTTGTTTATTTTTAGATTCCCTCTAAAAATTTCGGAACCCGCTTGACAGGTATACTGCGGTTTTACCCCGCTCTGCAGAATCAATCTTCATGCCCGACTTGCCGCTTTCGCTTTGGCTCTCCATTACCGCGCTCGGCAGCGTCGGCGTCATGATTCCGCTCGCGCTCGCCGTTGCCGCATGGTTGGCGCTCGGTTATCCATGGCGTTACGCCGCCTGCTGGCTTGCCGTGCTCGGCGCTGCCAGTGGACTGGTTTTGCTGACGAAAATCGCGTTCATGGGATGGGGAGTGGGTGTGCGCGACCTGGATTTCACCGGCATCAGCGGTCATGCAATGGTGTCGGCGGCGGTATTGCCGGTGGCGTTGTTCGTCGCGTGTTTGCCGGGGCGCCGATGGGTGCGCGCGTTCGGGGTGTCGGCGGGCGTGCTGATCGGAATCGTGGTCGGCGTATCGCGGATCTTGCTGAATGCCCATTCGGTGTCGGAAGTGGTGACAGGATGCGGGGTCGGCGCGCTCGCCGCGCTGGTGTTCGTGGCGTTCGCTTGGCGCGCGGAACCCGGCAAGTTAGCAGCGGCGCCGGTTGCAGTGAGTCTGGCAATGGTTGCCATCACGCTTCACGGCATTTCTGTGCCAACACAACGCTGGATCACTGATATCGCCCTGCATTTGTCAGGCCGCGAGCAGCCGTATATTCGCGCTCGGTGGAAAGCGGGACGCTATGACAAGCCCGTTGCACCGCCGGCGCAACATTATTGACGTGAGGTTTTCGGGAACGTCGAAATCGTAAAGGAGAGTGTCTGAATTTTTGCGTGCGAGATCGGCATAGGGGACGACCATAAGGCCGTGGTCAAAGTAGGCGATGGGCAACACGCTGTTGAGTAGCTTGCCGCTATTGCGCCACCAGCGGCGACTGTTTGCCGCCACCTGTCGCGCAATCTCAGCAGACGCTCCCAACACGCGCAGTTCCTGGTAGATGGTCGTACCAGGCG
>LGTG01000334.1 GCA_001190015.1 Candidatus Burkholderia crenata | reverse complement strand
CCCCGGCGATGGCATCATCGGCCTCCCGGTTTGTTGCAAGCCCTAGCCCCGCGGTCGCCCCATTTAACACCTCCAAATTTCGAGATGTTGCAACGACCGGTTGAATTCGCCATCAGCGCGGGGCTTGAACGCGCGGACACAACACCCGTCGCAATGCCGTGCGCGCGCAGCAACGCAACCGCCACGCCGTCTTTCACGTTGAACGGCTTGACGCATTCGCCCTCGCCGTCCAGATAGATCGACCCATCGGTTAGCACGCTGTCGACATCGAACAATACGAGCCGGATGGCCCCGCGATAGCCGCTGCTCACAGCAAACCTTCCTCGATCGGCGCGAACGACTTGACCAGGTCGTCAACCGCTTTCATCTGGACGAGGAACGGCTCGAGCAACGCGAGCGGCAATGCGCTCGGACCGTCGCAACGCGCCTGGTCCGGGTTCTCATGCGATTCCAGAAAAAGCCCAGCCACACCGGCGGCAAGACCCGCGCGCGCCAGTTCGAACACCTGTTCGCGACGGCCACCGGACGTTTCGCTGCCGGCATCGCGGCATTGCAGGCTATGCGTAACATCGAAGATCACCGGGCAACCGCCCGACGCTTCGCGCATCGTGCGAAAGCCGAGCATGTCGACTACGAGGTTGTCGTAACCGAACGAACTGCCGCGCTCGCAGAGCATGACGTCGTGGTTGCCTGCCTCGTGGCACTTGTTCACCACGTGCTTGACCTGCGTCGGACTCGTGAACTGCGGCTTCTTGATGTTGATGGCCCGTCCGGTCCGGGCGATAGCCACAACCAGATCCGTTTGACGCGCGAGGAAGGCGGGAATCTGCAGCACGTCGACCACCTCGGCAACCGGCTTCGCCTGTTCGATCTCGTGAACGTCCGTCAGTACGGGGACACCGAAACGCAGCTTGACCGCCTCGAAGATCCGCAAGCCTTCGTCAAGGCCGACGCCGCGGTATGAATGCATCGACGAACGGTTAGCCTTGTCGAACGACGCCTTGAAGACGAACGGAATACCTAGGTGTTCCGTGACGTCGACATAACGCGCACAGGCAGCCAGCGTCGAGTCGAGGTCTTCGAGTACGTTAACACCACCGAACAGCACGAACGGCGCTTGATTGGATACGGTGATGTCGTTTGAAATCACCAAAGTTTCTTTACTGGTAGTCATGTCTGTTGTCCAGGTGGCTTGGCATCGGGACCCGTCGCATTGACGGGCAGGATTCGTTCAAATGGAATAACGCACTCAAGACTACAACAATGGACAGCAGGCCTTCACTGACACGAGGATTGTTCGCACATCAGACCAGCGTTCGCCGCGCTCACCCCCTTATTTCTTCGCATCGCTTTCATACGCGTAGGCCACGTACCGGTACGCGCCGTACTTCGAGCCATAGCCGTACTTCACATGCATCAGGTTCAAGCCGTTGAAGAGCACGCCGGTCGCTTCGACTCCGCTTTGCGCCAGACGCTTCACGAATTCCGTAATCTCCCCCATCTTCGTGACGCTCGCTCACGCGACCAGGAATACGGTACCGGCGGCCGGCGCGAGAATGCCTGCGTCAGCGGCGACCAGGATCGGCGCCGTGTCGATCACGACAATGTCGTATGCTTCGGACACGTCCCTGACCAGCTTGAGCAAACGTTCGTTCAGCAGGAGTTCGGCCGGGTTGCGCGGCTGCGCACCGGTGGAAATGAAGTCCAGATCCGGGACGACAGACCGATGCAATGCGGCTTCCACGCTGCTTTGACCCGAGATGATTTCCGATAGTCCGGCGCCGCGCTCCAGACCAAAATACTGGTGGAGATAGCCCTTGCGCAAGTCCGCGTCGATCAACAGCACGTGCTTTCCAGTAGTGCTCAGCACAGTTGCGAAATTCGCCGAAACGAACGATTTTCCTACTGAGGGTGCCGGGCCCGTGATCAGCACGACGTTGTTCTTCGCGTTGAACATGGTGAACTGAAGCGCGGTCAGAAGGTTGCGGAAACTTTCGATAGACGGGTCTTCCGGCTTGCAATTACCCATATTTTTCTACGATTCTCTATTAATAA
>LGTG01000333.1 GCA_001190015.1 Candidatus Burkholderia crenata | reverse complement strand
CATTCGATGTGCGCTGCAATTTCGATTTGTGCGCCGCGATCGTAACTACGCTCATGGGTGGCGAGCAGATTGGCGCCGTCGAAAATGCGGACTTGCTGTGCATCGGCCCGTACCGTGAGCGTGCGGCGCACGTTTCGCATTTCTGATCGACGCCGCCATCTGGCGCCGCTTTCTGACCGCCGTTCACATCCGGACAGCGTCACTTTGAAACCGTTCTCGCCGGCGAGTGACATCGCGGCCTGCAAAGGCCACGAGATTAAATGATCGGCACTCCGATACAAGCCCCGATCTAATAAACGGAAATCAACGCGCCTATACCGCGATCTGCGCCTTGATGCCCGGATGGTATTGATATCCTTCGATCACGAAATCATCGTATTGGTAATCAAAGATCGATTCGGGTTTTCTCGCCAGCTTGAGCTTTGGCAAGGGATGAGGCTCACGGCTCAATTGCAGGTCCACTTGCTCCAGATGGTTCAGGTAGATATGGCAATCTCCGCCGGTCCAGAGTAACTCCCCTACATCCAGATCGCATTGCTGAGCGAGCATGTGCGTGAACAACGCATAACTCGCAATATTGAACGGCGTGCCCAGAAACACGTCCTGACTGCGGCAATACAGCAGGCAGCTCAGCTTGCCTTCGTTCACGTAGAACTGCGCGAGGCAATGGCACGGCGCAAGCGCCATCTTTCCTGCACGCGCATTGTCGACCGGCGACATGGACTCGTCCGGGAAATCGGCAACGTTCAACGCGGTCAGCATCAACCGCCGTGAGTTAGGCTGCGTCTTGATCTGATGCACGAGCGCGCTCACCTGATCGACCACCGTGCCGTCGCTCTTTGGCCAGAAGCGCCACTGATGCCCGTACACCGGGCCAAGGTTGCCGTTTTCATCGGCCCATCCGTCCCAGATGGTCACGCCGTTGTCGTTCAGGTACTTGATGTTCGTGTCGCCGTTCAGAAACCACAGCAGCTCATACACCACGCTCTTCATGTGGATGCGCTTGGTCGTCACGATCGGAAACCCCTCTGCCAAATCGAAACGCAATTGACGGCCAAACGTGCTGATGGTCCCCGTGCCGGTCCGGTCCATCTTGCGGGCGCCGCGTTCGAGAATGTTTTTGAGCAGTTCTTGGTACTGGATCATGGGAAGGGTCGTTCGTAAAGAGGTGGCGTATCGTTATTGTGGCAGAAGATTTGCCGACGATTGGGCCAGTCATTGGCCGCGCCCGCAGCGCCCGGTGCTGTTACGCCGGATACCGCGTTGAAAAGCGAAACCCGCCGGCGCCGATAAAAACCAACCCGGGATTTTACCAAGCGTCGGCGGGCGAGTGTCGGGAGGCAGTTTTAAGGAGATTACGTGTGTCCGATTCGCGGCCGTTCTGACGAACGCCGGGCACGGAGAATCAGGTGCGCGCTGACCTCCGCTCTCCGGAGGATGCACGCTCGAGCACGACAAAACGGCGCACGGCTGGTTTAGCCGCGCGTCACGTGCTCCGTCGGTGCATCGACTTCAATGTGGCGCCTGCCGTGCTCGCTCAGCAGGCGGTACAGCGTGACCCGCGAAATGCCGAGTTCCAGATCACGCGCACTGATCTGGCGGCCTTCCGACATCACGATAGCGCGGCGCACGCGATTGATCAGCTCGCGCACATTGCCCGGCCAGCCATAGTTGTGGATAGCGGCAATCGCATCGGGCGCGAAACCGCGCAGACGCCGGCTCGCGTCTTTCTTGACGCGGTCGAGCATGTGCTTGGCGAGCAATTCGATGTCTTTGCCACGTGCCCGCAGCGGCAGTTCATCGATTTGCAGCACGCACAGACGGTGAAACGCAATAGGCTTGCCTGGCTTTCGAGCGGCAAGTCGCCGATTTCATCGGGGAACAGGGTGCCGCCGTTAGCTGCCTCCACCCGGCCGATCTTGCGTTGATTCGCGTCGGTAAACGCACCGCGCTCATAACCAAACAGTTCCGATTGCAACAGGTGCCCGGGAATCGCGCCGCAATTGATAGCGATGAACGGCTGGTCACGCCGTGCCGAACGTTCGTGAATGGCGACCGCCGTGAGCTCTTTACCCGTGCCCGATTCACCCGAGATAAACACTGGTGCATAGGTCATGGCGACCTTGCGGATGGAGCGGAACAACGCAAGCATGGCGTCGCACGAACCGACCATCTCGCCTTCGGCACGGCCATCGCGCGCATCGTTCGATGCGTTCTCGTGCAGCGACACCATTCCATACGCATGGCCGATTGCATCTACAACGCGATCATTCGATGTGGGTAAGGTGACGTAGTCGAAGCAATAGTCGCGAATCAACCGGCGCACGGCTGCGTCTTCAAGCTGGCCCGTGACGGTTGCAGCGACCCAGCCGACATTGGTCAGCGTAAGCGACGTTTCGAGCGCCGCGAGTTCATGTGCTTCAAAGCTGCTCGACAGATCCAGCAAGCCACCGGTTGCCAGATCATTGCGAAGCCACCGACGGGCGTCCTTCGCGTTCGATACCACCTCTATGTGCCAGTTTCTCTCCGAAAACCGAGCGCACAAAGGCGCGCTCGGGTCACGAGTCACGTAGGATTAGTTGCCGCCGAGCGACTTCCATTGTTCTGATCCTTTCGTCAACGGTCGTTGAAAAGATCGCGCCGGTTATTGTCCTCAACCACGAGTCGAAGACTCGCATGCCCCAAGCGAACGGTCATTCGGAAAACTGCAAACGGTTAAACCCCGGAAGCGACGAGTACCGTCGCGCGGTTCTATGCGAACCTGTTTTGTTTTAGATGCCGTTTTTGAGAGACTACTATAAAGCGAATACTTCGAAAACAAATATCCGCAACAATGTCTGCGAACCCTTCTTGAAGCATGGCCACTGTGCATTTCAACAACGAAGCCGCATTTTAATAAGCAATTTACAAATAGTTTCAATAAGACAATAACATTTACGCAATTTCTGATAAAAATAGCCGTTAACCGCCTATGGTTTTAGCAATGAAACACTTTTTTCTTTCCGATTCAGCTTTTCAGTTAGCTTGCCGCTCGCCCAATAGCAGCAACGGAATGCGTGCGATGGCATATGTTTCGCTAAATGACAAAGAATCAGGGAGACCGCCATGGAAAGCACCGGCTGCGTCGTGATTCGGGAAAATACTGCAGCAAGTATTAAGGTTGCTGTCATTAGTGCCGTGTGGTTTGTACTGGGCAGCTCAGCCGCCAACGTTTGCGCACAAAATAGCGCAAACGAAGACCGGATGATCCAGCCCACGTCTCGGCCAGTAGTGTTCGGATATGAAACATTTGCCACCCGGCCAAATCCGCCAGCCATTTTTCTGGAAAGAAATATTGGAAGCTCCGACGCTGGCGAAGCGGCATCGAACGGGAGCATTATTGTTGATCCTGTAATCGAACGAGGAAAGCCGGCATCGATTCAACCCATTGCTTCGGCGCCGCTTGCAGTCCAGGGCGGCACCTCGGTCGAAAAAGTGACGGTGATGAGGGAAACCTCGCCGTTCCCCACGCACGCGACCAGTGTCACACTTTAGGATGAGATCGCGCTGCCGGTGCCTGCGCCCGTTCCTGCCGATAGCGCCACACGCTCCTCACCGGGCAACGTTGCGAGCACGGGCACGCAGCGGACGCAGTCACAGGAACAGGAGATTTGCAAGTTATTGCAAAACAGGTCGTCTTGAGAACGACCGCAAGATACTCGATGCAACTACGCAACAACCCAAATAACAGGATTTGAACGACACGCCGGACAGTAGGAGACACTGACTGTATTGCTCAGCGAGCACCGAGATTGCGTAATTGTGCGGCACGCGAGCATGCCGCGCAATTACGCGAGAAACGCGTCTACGGGCTTTACGCAGCGTCCCGCTCGACGGCCAAATTATAGGATCGACAACGTATCGCATCCGCGTGCCTGCGAAGACACCGTTTGCGCCGGTTGCAAAAGGAGGTTGCTCGTGCTCGAATCCGCCCCCGTCTCCGCGCCTGTATCGGATAAAAACACGCTGGCCTCAATAGCGCCTATGGGCATCTTGCCCACCGGCGCCTCCATCGCGCCGGCTCTCCCGAGCCCTCCAATCATCCCGACGCCCCATGCGGTGTCTGCTGTCCGTAATCTGCTCTACATCGCCCAGGCGCCGAATGAGACGCTGGTCGCGTACTTGAAGAGCGTCGGCTGGAAGGTATCGGCGGGTACGCTCGCCACCCAGGCCAGCGTGCTGAAAATCGATACGCCGCTAGCTGGTATTGTCGACATGGCCAGTTTTTCGGCACGCGAACTGGCCGCGCTCAAGCCCGCGCTGCGTCATCAGCGAGCCGGCTGGATCGCCCTCACCGACGACAACCACCTCGCGGACCCGGTCGTCTGCCACTTGATCCGGCACTTCTGCTTCGACTTCGTGAAGGGCCCGTTTTCGAACGCGACCATCGCTTACCTTGTCGATCACGCGTACGGCATGGTGAGCCTCGGCGACATCGACCTGGCCGATACCCGACGGTGTTCGGCGACGAGCAGATGGTCGGCACCTGCAAGGCCATGCAGCAACTCTTTCGCACCATCTGCAAGGTCGCGAACACCGACACCAACGTGTTCATCACCGGCGAATCCAGGACCGGCAAGGAATTGACGGCCGTGGCTATCCACGAGCGCTCGCCGCGCCGCAAAGGCCCATTCGTTGCGATCAATTGCGGCGCGATCGGCAATCACCTGATTCAGCTGGAGCTGTTCGGCTATGAGCGCGGTGCGTTCACGGGTGCGGACCAGCGCAAGATCGGCCGGGTGGAAGAAGCCGATGGCGGCACCCTGTTCCTCGATGAAATCTGTGACCTGCCTCGACGGCCAAGTGCATTTGCTGCGTTTCCTGCAGGAACGCAAAATCGACCGGCTGGACGGCCACGACCCCGTCGCCGTCGATGCGCGCATCATTTCCGTGACCCACATCGATCTGGAAGCCGCCATGGCCGATGGCCGGTTTCATACCGATCTGTTTCATCGGCTGTGCGGGCGCGCGGCAAGGACATCGAAATTCTCGCGCTGCACGTGCTGCACAAGTTCAGGAGCGACGGCAGGCGCAAGATCATCGGCTTCGCGCCGTCGGCGATAGAAGCCATGTACAGCTACGACTGGACCGGCAATGTGCGCGAGATGATCAACCGCGTGCGGCGCGCGATCGTGATGGCGGAGAACAAGCTGATCACCGCCGACGACCTCGGGTTCGGCCACTGCACCGGCATTGAGTCGACCACGCTGGCGGCTGCCCGCGACGCCGCCGAGAAGTGCGCGATCGAACTGTCGTTGCTGCG
>LGTG01000332.1 GCA_001190015.1 Candidatus Burkholderia crenata | reverse complement strand
CGTCATCGCCGTCCCTCATCAACTAATCTTGCAACGACGCTAACAGAAAGGATTCTTTTAACAGAGAATCGTAGAAAAATATGGGTAATTGCAAGATCATCAACGCCATGACAAGCGCCACGACTGCCAGTTCGAGCGTGACCCTGGCAGGCGCTCCATGATCAGTTGGATCGACGGCTGGTTAAACACGAACGACCGGCCAAGATCGCCATGTAACGCGTGTTCCACAAACAGCAGGTATTGCTTCCACATCGGCTGGTCGAGGTCCAGCGAGTGCACTTCCTGCACTATTTCGGCCGGGCTTACGTCGGCAGGCACGAGAATCTGGATCGGGTCGCCAATAGCGAATACGCCGCAGAAAACAAGCACAGATGTCAGCATCAGGATGCCCGCATTCTGTACAAACCGATGGATGATGAAACCAATCATTGCGTACCAACCTCGAGCGTTAAGTGTCACGAATCCTGCGATCTCGCCGGGCGGCAGAAGCGTCAAGCCGCCGAAAAGCCCCGGCAAATCTCGTTCAGTTTCGCGATAATTGGGCCGACAATTTTTGGATGCAACACTATGCTGAATCTGCATAGCCTTTTATGTGCGAGGAAGGATGGACCTCAAGCAAATCGAAGCGTTCGAAGCGGTGGCAAGCCTTGGAACGACCACCGCCGAGGCTCAGCGGCTGGAAATCTCGCAATCGGTTGTCAGCAGACTGCTTGCTCAACTGGAAGAAGACCTTGGACTCAGACTCTTTGTACGGGAACAAGACAGACTTACCCTGACGCGCGATGGCGCCGCCTTAGTCGATAAAGTGAGGACCTTGCTCGATGGTTCGCATTGCTTGCGGCGTCATGCGCAGCAACTGCGGCTTGGCGGAATGCAGCGAAAACTGGTTCGCGCGATGGTGCCGAACACGTTCGCCCAGCACGCCCAGATCATGGAAATGTTCTGCAAGGCGCACGAGGATGCCGTGCTCGAGGTTCTGTCAGGCACTTATGGACAAGGCGAACGCGCTCTCTTGAGCCGGGAAGTCGATCTGGATTTCGTACAAATGCCGGAAGGCCTGCCCGGTTTGCGGGTTCATCACGTGTTTCCTTCGCAGTCTGCGTGCGTTGTCCCTATCGATCATCCGCTGGCCGCGCTCGACAAGATCAGCGCGCCGGATCTCGAACTCGTGCCGCTGATCTTGCTCGGGCGGCAAAGCCTGCACAGGCGCGAAGTCGATATGGTTTTCTGCTGCGCTCGCATCACGCCGCGCGTACTGGCGGAGGTCCATTCGGTCGGGGTGGCCTGCGTCATGGTTGCACGCGGCAAGGGCGTGACGATCGTCACCCGGGTGCTCGCGCGGCATGTTGTCCTTCGGAAAGATTTGCGATCAAGCCATTCGAACCCGCGCTGCCGTTTGAAATAGGTCTGGCAACCCTGCAGGAGACACCGGAGAGAGGTCGATGACCGTCGCGTTGCTGGAGTGGCATGGGGTGAACACGCTGGCAAGCCTCAACGCCTGACCCGCGGCTTGTAGAGTTCCATGCTGATTCAGTATGGCGGCTTGCCCCTTGTCGTTCTTCTCGTTCCGTTCTTCTCGTTCCTGACGGCGGGTTTGTGATGGAGCACGGGCTGGTTGGTGCAACGGACGAAGGGGCGCCGCAAGGTGGTCCGCTATCACCGTTGCTATCAAACCTGATGCTGGACGAT
>LGTG01000331.1 GCA_001190015.1 Candidatus Burkholderia crenata | reverse complement strand
GTTACGTGCCCGCTTGCCCTGATCGGCACCGCCTTCTATACGGTTCTTGTATATCGGCTCACGGTTTCGCTCTACGCTTTTTCCCCACGCTCGGTCACCTTCATGCAGTTGCGCTTCACTTCGTTCGCTGTGGTCAACTCACAGGAAGACTTACACCTCCAAGATTGCGCCCATGCTGGGCGCACACATAAAAAAACCGGCCCTTCGAGGGCCGGTTTTTTTTATGTGTAACGTCAGACTAACGTGCAATCAATTCCGGTTGCCGCCGAAGATGCCGAGCAGCATTAACAGGTTCGTGAACACGTTGTACAGGTCCAGATAGATCGCGAGTGCAGCGCTGATGTAATTTGTTTCACCGCCATTTACGACGCGCTGGACGTCGAACAGCATGTACGCCGAGAAGATCGCGATGGCCAGCACCGACACCGTCAGCATCAAGGCCGGCAGGTGCAGGAAGACGTTCGCAAACGCGGCCAGCAGCACCAGTACGCCCATGAAGAGCCACTTGCCGAGGCCCGAGAAATCACGCTTGCTGACGGTTGCGATAGTCGCCATGGCGGCGAAGATCATACCAGTGCCACCAAACGCCATCATGATGAGCTGCGGCCCGTTCGTGTAGCCGAGAATGAAAGTCAGCAAACGCGACAGCATCAGGCCCATGAAGAAAGTGAAGCCTAGCAGCACGAATACACCGAGGCTGCTGTTCTTGGTACGCTCGATTGCGAACATGAAACCGAACGCAATGGCCATAAAGGCGATGAAGCTCATGGCGGGGCTGGTGGTCGCGAACAGGGAGAAGCCCGTTGCTACGCCGACCCACGCGCCCAACACGGTTGGGACCATGGACAGCGCGAGCAGCCAGTACGTGTTCCGTAGCACGCGGTTGCGGGTTTCGGTCGACGTGACGCTACCGCTGCGGCCAAAACTGTAAGGGGATTCGTTCATGGTTTCTCCTTGCCTAAACTTGTGTAAAGCCATCTGGGTCAAAAACACCGGCTCAATTTGCCGTAAAACGCCGCCACTGCCGCGAGCAAACACGGCTTTTATCGGTCAAGCGGCTTCGTTGGACGATTTTTGCCGCGAAACCTTTCTTTGGTTGCATTGTACGCTTCAGCCCGGCGGGCCTTCCAACACGACATATGAGCCTATCTTGCGCCGAAATCAACAATGCTGCTGTGCAGTAATAAGACCGCTAAAATTACCGCGCGTTTCATACCCACACTGTGATCCGCACTGCGCGTATCGCAATTCCGAACTACGTTTCACCCATGCTTTGATGCGTACGAAGTCGTAAGGTTTCAATCGCAATCATACATCGCTTCGTGCTATAATTGTTGATTAATTTATATTCGTAACCCGTTCATTTTTTGGAGTTTTTCATGGCGATCGAGCGCACCCTGTCGATTATTAAACCGGATGCAGTGGCAAAGAATGTGATCGGCCAGATCTACAGCCGTTTTGAGCAAGCTGGCCTCAAGATCATCGCGGCTCGCATGGTCCACCTGCCGCGCGCTGACGCGGAAAAGTTCTACGCGGTTCACGCGGCACGCCCGTTCTTCAAGGACCTGGTCGAATTCATGATCTCGGGCCCCGTGATGATCCAGGCACTGGAAGGCGAGAACGCCATCCTGACGAATCGTGACCTGATGGGCGCAACCGACCCGAAGAAGGCCAACAAGGGCACGATTCGTGCGGATTTCGCCGACAGCATCGACGCTAACGCGGTACACGGTTCGGACGCGGCTGAAACTGCCCGTCAGGAAATCTCTTTCTTCTTCCCCGAAGTGAACGTCTATTCGCGTTGATTTGGGAGTAGCTTTATCATAGAAATTGGCGCGAAATAGCTGGAACGCGGCTCAGAACGTGTTCCAGTCTTCGCTCAGCAAGGAAATGGCAGAATCGAAATGACAGCTGCAACAGTCAACCTTCTGGACCTCGATGCCGCCGGGCTCGTCGCTTATTGCGACAGCCTGGGCGAAAAGCCGTTTCGCGCCAAGCAATTGCAACGCTGGATTCACCAGTTCGGTGTCGACGACTTCGACGGCATGACGGACCTGGCGAAATCGCTGCGTGAAAAATTGAAAGGGCGGGCCAGCCTGGACATGCCCGCCATCGTCAGAGATAACGTATCCACCGACGGCACGCGTAAATGGCTGATCGACGTGGGTAACAGCAACGCGGTCGAGACCGTCTACATTCCAGAAGAAAATCGCGGCACGCTGTGCGTTTCGTCGCAAGCGGGCTGCGCGGTGAATTGCCGTTTTTGCTCTACGGGCAAACAGGGCTTTTCCCGCAATCTGAGCACGGGCGAGATCATCGGCCAGTTGCGCATGGCCGAATTTGCACTGCGTGCATCGAAAAGCGGCAGTGACGGCGCGCCGAATAACGGCAAGGCCGACCGCGTGGTGACCAACGTCGTAATGATGGGCATGGGCGAACCACTGCTCAACTACGACGCCGTCGGGCCGGCCATGCGACTGATACTCGACGACAACGCGTACGGGCTGTCGCGCCGCCGCGTAACGTTGTCCACTTCGGGCGTCGTGCCCATGATGGACCGCCTCGGCGCCGACCTGCCGGTCGCGCTTGCCGTGTCGCTGCATGCGCCAATCGATTCGCTTCGCGACATGCTCGTGCCGCTCAACAAGAAATATCCGCTGCGGGAATTGATGGCGGCGTGCCAGCGTTACTTGTTGGTTGCGCCGCGCGATTTCATCACATTCGAATATTGCATGCTCGACGGCGTGAACGACACCGAAACTCAGGCGCGCGAACTGGTTGCGCTCACGCGTGACGTGCCGTGCAAATTCAACCTGATCCCGTTCAATCCGTTCCCCGAGTCCGGTTTGAAACGCTCGAGCAACGAACAGATCAAGCGGTTCGCCCAGGTGCTGATGGACGCTGGTGTTGTGACAACGGTACGCAAGACGCGCGGTGACGACATTGACGCGGCATGCGGGCAGTTGGCCGGCGCCGTTCAGGACCGTACGCGTCTTGCCCAGCGCATGGGCAAGACGGCGAAGGTCATTGAGATTCGCGCTGTCTAAGCCTGGAGCGGGATGCGTGCGCTGCCGACCTGCGGCACCTCATTCGCGGAAAAACCGGAAAATCCGGCAATAAATGCTAGAAGGCGGCACACAATGCCGTGCATTTTGTTATAAAACCGTCTGCAACGCCGACTCGGCTGTGTCTGCGGTGGCGCTACGGTCAACAACGAAGCTGAACAGCGACAAAAAAAGAATCGATGCGAGGAAATTGGAATGAGTGAGCCGCAGCACCCGACGCCTTTCGGCGCTCATAAGGGTGACCAATCAGGCAGTCAGGTCGGAGCTTTGCCCGGAAGTCAGCCCGAAAAGACCGTGAGCGCCGCCAGTACCGCGCCGGGCGGCATCCAGCAGGCAGCGGCGAGTCTTGATTCGGTGGCCGCAGTCGGTGCGCGTCTTACGCAGCTTCGCGAAGCGAAAAACTGGTCTCTGGATGACGTATCCGCGCGGCTGAAAGTGTCGCCGCAGAAATTGCGTGCGCTTGAGAGCGGCGATCTCAGCCTTTTCCCTGACCGGAACTTCGCGACAGGCATTGTGCGCAGCTACGCGAAAATCATGGGAGCCGATCCCGCTCCCTTTACGGCAGCGCTGCGTCACGCGAATGGTCCAGTCGAGCAGAATTTGTCGTTGCCGGCGTCGTCCGGCACGGGTTTGCCGCGCGGTCGAGTTTCGGTCCCGCTCGGCGGTTTACCGAAGCGCCGGTCATGGCTATGGGGTGTCGCTGCGGTTGTCGTTGCCGTGATCGCACTCGCAATGTGGCACACCGGCGGGGATTCCGCCGCGTGGTTTGCCCGGCTGAAGGCCAGCGCCAACGGCGCAACCCAGGCAACGAGCGGCGACACAAGTGCGAGTTCATCGGTGGCGGCCACTGAGGAGGGGACGGCCAACACGGGTTCGGTCGCATCGGGCGACGCTGCTACTGAAGCACCCGCGGCCGGTGCTCAGGCTGAAACACAGCCAGGTGTGCAGCCAATGCCAAGCCCGCTAGGTACGAAGACGCTTCCAGCGTCGTCGTCCACTATTACGGCCGTTCAAGGTGCAGCCGCGCGCGCACAAAGCGCGAGCGCGCCGTTGGCGAATGCAGTGAAAGCCGCGCCGTCGGCCGATGCGGCTGTTACGGCATCAGCCACGACTTCAGTCGGAGCGGGCGCGAACGAACTTGAATTGAAGGTGGCGAGCGATAGCTGGTTCAGCGTACGCCAGAAGGACGGTAAGGAAGTGTTTTCAGGCCTGGTCAAGGCCGGCAGCGTGCAACGAGTAGCTGGCGACGCGCCGTTCAAGATCACGGTTGGAAATCGGGCGGGTCTCGATTCGTTGACGTTCGGCGGACAAGCCGTCGATCCAGCCAAATTCGGCCCTGCGAAGGGCAATGTCGCCCGCTTTTCGCTGCCCTGATCGCCAGGCGCTGCGTTTTAGTGCGTGGTTGAGCCCGCGCTGGTTTTGGAAGCAGAGCAGGCTCGAAAGCCATACGCCACATCGCTGGAGGGGTCTTGATGCGGCTTCTCAGCCCTGACACGGAGTTGTGCGAAGATTTCATCAAGGCGTCGCAAAAGTGGCAGCGCCGTTTTATGTCCTCGAGTCTCATTCATGTCCAGATACGCGTCACCGTGTGATAGCCGGCGGCGCAAAGGGTCTTTCGATGCAATCCGAAGCTCAACAACCCCTTATTGATAGCAAGATTTGTTCGTCGGAGCCAGTCTTCGGCGGATCGTGGAAACGACGGGCGTCGCACGCCGTAGACGTACGCTGGGGCGGTCAGCTTGTCACAATTGGCGGCGATGCGCCTGTGCGCGTCCAGTCAATGACGAACACCGATACCGCCGACGCCATCGGCACTGCTATCCAGGTCAAGGAACTGGCGCAAGCCGGTTCGGAACTGGTGCGGATCACGGTGAACACGCCTGAAGCAGCGGCGGCGGTTCCCGCGGTACGCGAGCAGCTCGACCGGATGGGCGTGACCGTGCCGCTGGTTGGCGACTTTCATTACAACGGTCATACGCTGTTGCGCGACTATCCGGCTTGCGCCGAGGCGCTGTCGAAATACCGGATCAATCCGGGCAACGTTGGCGCAGGAGCCAAACGCGACACGCAGTTCGCCCAGATGATCGAAGCGGCTGCGTACTACGACAAGCCGGTGCGGATCGGCGTGAATTGGGGCAGCATCGATCAGGATCTGCTCGCGCGGATGATGGACGAAAACGCGGCCCGCTCCACGCCGTGGGAAGCGCAAAGTGTGATGTACGAAGCGCTGATTCAATCGGCGATCGGATCGGCGAAACGCGCGGTCGAACTCGGCCTTGGGCGAGACAAGATCATCCTGTCGTGCAAGGTCAGCGGCGTGCAGGACCTGATCGCGGTGTATCGCGAACTGGCCAAGCGTTGCAGCTTTGCGCTGCACCTCGGCCTGACCGAAGCGGGCATGGGATCGAAGGGCATCGTGGCGTCGACTGCAGCGTTGTCGATGCTGTTGCAGGAAGGAATCGGCGACACCATCCGCATCTCGCTCACGCCGGAACCAGGCGGTGCGCGGACCGGCGAAGTGATTGTCGGCCAGGAAATCCTGCAGACCATGGGCCTGCGCTCGTTCACTCCAATGGTGATCGCGTGCCCGGGCTGCGGACGCACCACCAGCACGTTGTTCCAGGAACTGGCGTCGCAGATCCAAACGTATCTGCGCAATGAAATGCCCGTGTGGCGTGATCAATCCCCAGGCGTCGAGAAAATGCACGTCGCGGTGATGGGTTGCATCGTGAACGGGCCGGGTGAATCGAAGCAGGCGAACATCGGCATCAGCTTGCCGGGGTCGGACGAGAATCCTGCGGCGCCGGTGTTTATCGACGGCGTGAAAGTCAAGACGCTGCGCGGCGAGCATATTGCCCAGGATTTCCAGCAAATCGTCAGCGATTACGTGACGCGCACTTACGGCAAGCGCGAAACCGCGCAGGCAGAAACACTTTAAAGACAGATGACTGAAAAGAAAAAAAAGCTCGAGAAACTGAGCGGCGTGAAAGGCATGAACGACATCCTCCCGCAGGATGCCGCGTTGTGGGAATTTTTCGAAAGCACTGTCAAGTCGATGCTGCGCGCATACGGCTATCAGCAGATCCGTACGCCCATCGTCGAGCCCACGCAGTTGTTCACGTGCGGTATTGGGGAAGTGACGGATATCGTCGAGAAGGAAATGTACAGTTTTACCGACGCGCTCAACGGCGAGCATCTCACGCTGCGCCCGGAGAATACGGCTGCCGTGGTGCGTGCGTCGATCGAACACAATTTGCTTTACGACGGCCCCAAGCGGCTGTGGTACATTGGTCCCATGTTCCGTCACGAACGTCCGCAGCGCGGACGCTACCGGCAGTTCTACCAGATCGGCGTGGAAGCGCTCGGGTTTGCCGGTCCGGATACCGACGCCGAGATCATCATGATGTGCCAGCGGCTGTGGGACGACCTCGGTCTGTCGGGCATCCGGCTTGAGCTCAACTCGCTTGGCCAGCCGGAAGAGCGTGCGGCGCATCGCAAGGAATTGATCGCGTATCTCGAGCAACATGTTGACGTCCTCGACGAAGAATCGAAGCGCCGTCTCTACACCAATCCGTTGCGCGTGCTGGATACCAAGAATCCCACCATGCAGGAGATTGCTCAGAACGCGCCGAAGCTTGTCGATTTCCTCGGGCCTAAATCGCTCGCGCACTTCGAGGGTGTTCAGCGTTTGCTGAAGGCGAACAACATTCCGGTCAAGATCAATCCGCGTCTCGTTCGTGGCCTCGATTACTACAACCTCACCGTATTCGAATGGGTGACCGACAAGCTGGGTGCGCAGGGTACAGTGGCCGGCGGTGGTCGCTACGATCCGCTGATCGAGCAACTGGGCGGCAAGGCGACGGCGGCATGCGGCTGGGCGATGGGTGTCGAGCGCATTCTTGAACTGCTGAAAGAAGAGGATCTGGTGCCGGCGCCGGAAGGAACCGACATCTACGTCGTTCACCAGGGTGAGGCAGCAGCGGAGCAGGCGTTTGTCATAGCCGAGCGCCTGCGCGATACCGGCCTGGACGTCATTTTGCATTGCAGCCTTGACGGCACGCCGGCGAGCTTCAAGTCGCAAATGAAAAAGGCCGATGCAAGCGGCGCGGCTTTTGCTGTGGTGCTGGGCGAGAACGAATTGGCCCAGGGCATGGTGGGCGTGAAGCCGCTGCGCAGTGCATCGGTTGAGTCGACAGGTCAAAAGAACGAGCAGGCCACGGTGCCGGTGGAAGACTTGACCGAATTTCTAATCAATGCGATGGTGGCAACCGTCGACAATGGCGACGACTGATTTGTTAGGCGCCACGTGCGCGAGAGCCGTGTGGCGGCCTGAAACAAAGGCGCGCCGCGTTGCGCGCGGACACAAAAGCAGTCAAGGAATACGCAGGGCATGAGCTATCACGAAGAACAAGAGTCACTAGAAAACCTGAAAGCCTGGTGGGCCCGATGGGGCAGCTCCACGACCTGGATCGTGCTGGCGGTGCTTGCTGCTGCAGCGGCCTGGAATGGCTGGAATTTCTGGCAACGCAAGCAGGCTGCGGAAGCCGCCGTGCTCTACGACCAGGTGCAGCAGGCGGTGGCATCGAGTGACAAGGCGCTGGTTACGCGCGTGTCCACGGATATGGAAAACAAGTTCGGCGGCACCGCTTACGCGCAGATGACGGCGTTGGCCGCTGCCAAGTCGCTGTACATCGCCGGGGACAGTGCAAGGGCTAAAGCGCAACTGCAATGGGCCGCCGATCACGCGAAAGACGCTGAATACAAACAGATGGCGAAACTGAGGCTGTCTTTGTTGCTGCTCGACGAAAAAGCCTATGACGCTGGCCTGAAGGTGCTCGACGATGCACCGCTCGACGCGTTCAAAGGCGTGGTGTCGGATCGCCGCGGTGATCTGCTGGCGGCCGAAGGCAAACGCGATGACGCACGGGCGGCTTACAAGGTTGCGCTTGACACGCTGCCGAAGTCCGACACGTCCGCCCGTCAAATGGTTCAGTTCAAACTGGACGCACTCGGCGGCTAGCGCCGACGGCTGGCCTCAAGATCTGTCAGCCGACCTCGTCCTTATGCAGGCGCGTTGCTCACTAGGTTAAAGTCACCGGTTTGCAGCGGTGAATTTAACTTGGGCGAGCACCACGCCGCACACCGATCAACCGGATTTCACTTATTCATGTTGCGTCCACCGATGACCTTTCTGAAACGCTACGCTCTCCCGCTCGCTTGCGCGATGACGGTTATGCTCACCGCCTGCGCCACCAAGGACGAGCGCCGCGTGCCTACTCCGCTTGTAGACATAAAGCCGGTTCTAAATGTGGAGCAGGCCTGGAAGGTGAGCGTCGGCAAGGCAGGGCGTTACCTGCTCTCGCCGGTGGCAGTCGGCGACTTCGTGTACGCGGCAGGCACCAACGGTACGGTGGCGAAGATCGATGCGAAGACCGGTCAGGACGTATGGCGTATCAAGCTTAAAGACGATCTGTCGGCGGGCGTGGGCAGCGACGGCAACCTGACCGCGGTCGGTGGCCTGAAAGGCAACGTCTACGTGCTCGGACCGGACGGCAAGCAACTCTGGACGGCAGTAGCGCCGGGCGAAATCATCTCGCCGCCGCTGGTCGGCAATGATCTGGTCATCGTCCGGACGATCGACGGCAAGGTCGTCGCGTTCAACGCGCAAACCGGCGAACAAAAGTGGATCTTCCAGGTGCGCGCCGTGCCGCTCAACCTGCGTGTGGCTGCCGGCATGACGTTTGCCGCGTCCCAGGCGGTCCTGGCGGGCTTCCCGGGTGGCACCTTTACAGCAATTAATCTGCAGACTGGCGACGCCTACTGGCAGACGCCGGTGTCATTCCCGAAGGGCGTGACTGAAGTCGAGCGCATCAACGACGTCACCGGCGCACCTACGCTGGTGGGATCGGAGACGTGCGCGGTGACGTTCCAGGGACGCATTGGCTGTTTCGACGCGAATTCGGGCCGTCCGCAATGGGAGAAGTCGTTCTCGAGCGACAGCGGTCTGGCGCAGGACAATGAAATAGTCGCCGCCGGTGACGACTGGTCGATCGTCAACGCGTTCAGCGGAATCGACGGTGCGCCGCTCTGGAAGAACGACAAGCTGAAGAATCGCATGGTCAGCGTGCCGTTTATCCTGGGCCGCGCGGTCGTGCTGGGCGACTACCAGGGTTATGTGCATTTCCTTTCCACGGCAAATGGCGAATTCGTCGGCCGAGCCAAGACCGATGGCAGCGCGATTACCGCTGCGCCGGTGCTGGCAGGCGATACCCTGGTTATCCAGACGCACGACGGCGGCCTGTACGGTTTCCGTCCGCGCTGATGCAAAGGTTTGAGTTGATCTAACGTTCTGACGAACGTACCGGCTTTACCGGCCGTTCGTGTTTTTTCGGACTTTTTTGTTTTTTGAGTCCACGCCGTGCGAATAGAATCGATTCATCAAGGCCGCGCGTGAAGGATCATCGTGCGGCAAATAAGCGCACAAGCAGCATAATAAGCAGGTCAGGCAACGGTACACGTAACAAGGCAACACCAGGCATCGGGATTCCGGCAGCAGGATTGTGCAAGCGGGTCCACACCTTCGGGTGACGTTGCTCGATCGATCATGTCGTTTGGCGGAGCGCTCAGTGCGTTCCACATGCGCTTCAAACGCCATGAACGTGGAACATCGCTGCACGCCGCGGTCGCTCCGCTGGAACCGTGCTAATTTTCGACACATCGCCGGGCCACGCACACTCGCGGCTCGCCGTTTCCGGACTTTTATCCGGCACGCGCCGGGCCGGAATCATCCGCCTTGCGTTCAACTGTGAACACCATCTGATGAAACCCGTAATTGCCTTCGTGGGGCGCCCCAATGTGGGGAAATCGACGCTTTTCAACCGCTTGACGCGCTCGCGCGACGCACTCGTCGCCGACTTGCCCGGCCTTACCCGCGATCGCCACTATGGCGAAGGCCGGGTCGGCGACCGTCCCTACCTGGTGGTCGACACCGGTGGTTTTGAGCCGGTCGCGAAAGACGGCATCCTGCACGAAATGGCTCGCCAGACCCGCCAGGCGGTGGAAGAGGCCGACGTGGTCGTCTTCATCACCGACGGCCGTAATGGACTCGCGCCGCAGGACAAGGCGATCGCGGACTACCTGCGCAAGACAGGCCGGCCGCTGTTCCTTGTGGTCAACAAGGCCGAGGGCATGAAGTACAGCGCGATGGCTGCCGACTTCTACGAACTGGGCTTAGGCGACCCGCGCGCCATTTCTGCAGCGCACGGCGACGGCGTGACCGAAATGATCGGTGACGCGCTCGAGATCGCGTATGCCGGCCAGCCGGAAGAAGACCTGGAGGAAAAGGCGGCGCGTGGCGTGAAAATCGCCATCGTGGGACGTCCGAATGTGGGCAAATCCACGCTGATCAATGCGTTGGTCGGCGAGGAGCGCGTTATCGCGTTCGATATGCCGGGTACCACGCGCGATTCCATCTATGTTGATTTCGAGCGAAGCGGCCGCAAATACACGTTGATCGATACGGCGGGATTGCGCCGCCGCGGCAAAGTATTCGAGGCCGTGGAAAAGTTTTCAGTGGTGAAGACATTACAGTCTATTTCCGACGCTAACGTGGTGATCCTGCTGCTCGATGCGCAGCAGGACATCTCGGACCAGGACGCGCATATCGCAGGCTTTGTGGTCGAGCAGGGACGGGCGCTGGTGGTAGGGGTCAATAAATGGGATGGACTGGACTCGCATGTGCGCGAGCGCACCAAAGCCGACCTGACGCGCAAGCTCAAGTTTCTGGACTTTGCTAAATTCCATTACGTGTCCGCGCTGGAAAAGACGGGCATCAGCCAGTTGATGAAATCAGTTGATGACGCCTACGCCGCCGCCATGGCCAAGTTGCCCACGCCGAAGCTCACGCGTGCGCTGATTGACGCGGTTGAATTTCAGCAGCCGCGGCGTCGCGGGCCGATTCGTCCGAAGCTGCGTTATGCGCACCAAGGCGGAAAGAATCCGCCGATCATTCTCGTGCACGGAAATGCCCTCGATGCGATCACCGGCACCTATAAACGTTACCTCGAAGGGCGCTTCAGGGAAACTTTCGGGTTGGTAGGGACTCCATTGCGCATAGAGTTCCGTTCAAGCGCGAACCCTTACGCAAACAAAGGTTGAACCCTGCGTGCACCAAGCGTTTCGCCGGGTTTCAGGCGGTCGTGGCGCGCTAGTACGAAAATGAAAATCGGCTATAGTGTAGCGATTGACGGCGGATCTCTTTTTCTTCGTCGCAATCACGTCAACCTGCAAAAATAATACGGAGTTTGCTATGAGCAACAAAGGGCAATTGTTACAAGACCCGTTTTTGAACGCACTGCGAAAAGAGCATGTGCCAGTGTCGATCTACCTGGTCAACGGTATCAAGCTGCAAGGCAATATTGAATCATTCGACCAGTACGTCGTGTTGCTCCGGAATACGGTTACCCAGATGGTCTATAAGCACGCCATTTCGACGGTCGTGCCGGCGCGTCCGGTGAATTTCCACCCGGATGCAGAGACGCCCTAAACCTCGTTGCGTCCGGGGTAAGCGCATGAATGAACATACTAATTCACCGGTCGCTTCAAAATGAAAGCATTAATTTGATCAATGCAGCGCTTGTCGGTGTCGACTTCGGAAAAATCGATTTCGATGCCAGTCTCGAAGAACTCAGTCTGCTCGCACAAAGTGCGGGTGCCCATCCCGCCGTTACCTTGACCGGTCGCCGTTCCAGCCCCGATGCCAAGATGTTCGTCGGCAGCGGCAAAACCGAAGAGCTGCGCCTCGCGTGCGAAGCCAACGACGTGGAACTTGTCATTTGTAATCACACCCTCGCGCCCGCGCAGCAGCGCAATCTGGAAACGGCACTCGACCGGCGTGTGATCGATCGGACCAGCCTCATCCTCGACATTTTCGCGCAGCGTGCCCGTAGTCATGAAGGCAAGCTGCAGGTCGAACTCGCACAGCTCCAATACTTGTCCACGCGCTTGATTCGCGCATGGACTCACCTTGAGCGGCAGAAGGGTGGTATTGGCTTGCGCGGCCCGGGTGAAACGCAGCTTGAAACTGACCGCCGGTTGATCGGCGAGCGAATCAAGGCGCTGAAGGCGCGCTTGATGAAGTTGCGGCGCCAGCATGGCACGCAGCGGCGTAAGCGCGAGCGCAACCGGACTACGTCGGTGTCGCTTGTCGGTTATACGAACGCGGGCAAGTCGACGTTGTTCAATGCGTTGACGAAGGCGCAGGCGTACGCGGCAGACCAGTTGTTCGCGACGCTCGATACCACCTCCCGCCAGGTTTATCTCAGCGAGGAAGCGGGTCAGACCGTGGTGTCGGATACGGTCGGGTTTATTCGCGACCTGCCTCACCAGTTGATCGCGGCTTTTCGTGCGACGCTTGAAGAAACAGTTCAGGCTGACTTGCTGCTGCACGTGGTGGATGCATCGGGCATGGTGCGGCTCGACCAGATCGATGAGGTGAACAAGGTGCTGAGCAGCATCGGCGCCGACGGCATTCCGCAGATTCTCGTTTTCAACAAGATCGACGCGGTGCCTGAGCTGGCGGCCCGTGACGATGCGGTTGAAAGGGACGAGTATGGTAACATTTTGCACGTCTTTTTAAGCGCGCGAACCGGTCAGGGACTTGACGTGCTGCGCGCGGCCATCGCCGAATTTGCGGCTTCCGAACCCAAAGATAACAACGAGTACACGGAACTTCCGGACGGCACAATCGTGCCGGAGTCTATGGATAGCACATCCGACGACGGAATCACGCTACCGGAAGATCACCGGTCAGCCGAGGAAAGTGACGACCGCAAGGTCCCCGAGCACGGGCACTGATCTGTTCCGATTTGCATTGACCCGGCTGTCTAATGGTGAATCACCGAGTGAACGACTACAACGAGCGGAGTAACCGGCAGCTTTCGCATGCCGTCTTTTCGATCAACGACCCGCGCTGGGGGCGGGGTGATGGCAAAAGCCAGGACCAGAAGCGTCCGCAGGAACAAAGGCGCCCATCGAAGGACAAGGATGGGGAAGGCCCACCGGATTTCGACGAAATGTGGCGCGACTTCAACAAGAAGCTTGTGGGCTTGTTCGGCAAGAAACCCGCAGGCGGCGGTCCGCGCACCGACAATGGCCGCGGCGCCAGGATCGGCATGGGCATTGTTGTCGGCGTGTTGATCGCGATCTATCTGGGCAGCGGCGTATTCGTCGTACAGGACGGCAACGTGGGTGTCGTGTCGCGCTTCGGAAAGTATGAAGAGTCGGCCGACCCGGGCATCCACTGGCGTCTTCCGTATCCGTTCGAGTCCCACGAGATCGTCAATACGTCGCAGATCCGTTCGGTCGAAGTCGGCCGCAACAACACCGTGACCCAGGCCAATGTGCGTGACGCGTCTCTGCTCACGCATGACGCGGATATCGTCGACGTGCGGTTTGCCGTGCAGTACCAGATCAAGTCGGCGACCGACTACCTCTTCCGCAATGTCGATCCCGATCAGAACGTGACGGAATCGTCGCAGGCTGCCATTCGCGAGATTGCTGGCACGCACAGTACTGACGACCTGCTTTTCAAGGATCGCGAAGCATTGCGCGCGAAGCTCGTCGACACCATCCAGGCATCGCTCGATTTGTACAAGACCGGTTTGCAGGTCACGGGCGTGACTATCCAGAGCGTGCAGGTGCCGGCGGTTCAACCGGTATTTGAAGATACCGCGAAGGTTCGCCAGGACAACGAGCGCACGGTCGACACCGCGAAAGCCTATGCCGATCAGCTGTTGCCGCGCGCGAAGACCGACGCCGCGCGCATGATCGATGAAGCGAAAGGCTACAGCAACCGGGTCGTTTCGCAGGCGCAAGGCAATGCCGAGCGCTTCAAGCAGGTCTACGCAGAATATTCGAAGGCACCGGCAGCGATTCGTCAACGCATGTATCTGGACACAATGCAGCAGATCTATTCGCGTACGACGAAGGTGTTCGTCGACAGCAAGAGTTCAAACAACGTGGTGTATTTGCTGCTCGACAAGCTCGTCGACGCAAACCGTCAGAACGCGAACGCAGCCGCTGCATGGGCGGTGCCTCCGGGCGCGTCGGGTGTCGCTGCAGGGACAGCGCCCTCGGGTGCGAATCAACCGGTCGGCGCCGCGCCTGCCGGCGTGATTGGAGGGACCGTCGGTGGCTCTATCACGCAGGATGCACGCGCCGAAAGCGCGTCGGCGGTTTCAGCCGTGACAGCCCAGTCCGCCGCTTCCGCCAGCGCCGCAGCATCCGCTGCCGCGTCGAGCGCAGCCTCGCAGTCGTCGGATGACCCATTGCGCTCGCGCGATGCGTTCCGTTCGCGTTCGCGCGAAGACGACACGCAATGAGGAGCGCGAACATGAATCGAATTATTGCGCTTGTAGTTGCTGTGGTCGCCGTGCCGTTCATCGGCTCGTCCATGATGTTCGTGGTCGACGAACGTCACGCCGGTGTGGTCTCCGCGCATGGCGGCGGTACGCCCACGCTGGTCAGGCCCGGCCTCCATTTCAAGCTGCCGCCGCCGTTCCAGACACTGACGCTGATCGACACGCGTACGCTCACGCTCGACGAAGCAGGCTTGGACCGCTTCAATACGTCGGATAAGAACGAGGTGATCGTGAATACGATCACCAAGTATCGGGTGGCCGATCCGCTGAAGCTGTTCGAAAGCGACGGGAAGAACACGCAGACGGCTCAGGACCGGCTCGCCGCGCTCACGCGCACGGCGTTGACGTCGTCGTTCACGAAGCGTTCGCTGACGGACGCGCTGGGTGAGCAGCAGGCTATTGCGAGCGAAGCGCAGAAGGCAATCGAGCAGCCGGCAGCCGCATTCGGCGTGGAGCTTGTCGATTTGCAGCTGACGCGCATCGACTTTCCGCCGGCGGTGGCCGACTCGGTCTACAAACGCATGATCGCAGCGCGCCAGCAAGCGGCGGCCCAGGAACGCGCGAAGGGAACAGCTGATGCCGATGCGCTGAAGGCAAGCGCGGAGCGCCAGCAGGAAGCCATTCTCGCCGATGCCTACAAGGAAGCCCGAACCATCAAGGGTGAGGGCGACGGCCGAGCTGCGTCCATTGCTGCCGATGCATACAGCGTCGATCCGCAGTTCTACCAGTTCTATCAAAGCCTCGAAGCGTATAAAAAGACCTTCAATGCCGGCGACGTGATGGTTGTCGATCCGAGCAGCGATTTCTTCCGCTTCATGCGCAGCCCGAATGGTGCTGCGCCGAGCGGAACCGATGCCACCACCCCGGCGCTCGCGCATAAGCGCTGAACGGCCAAGCGTTGCGGCGCGAGCCGCGACGCCTTCAATCGAATGGATATGGCTGCATCGTTACTGCTCGCGATTGCGTTGATGCTGATTATTGAGGGGATGTTTCCGTTCGTTTTCCCTAACTCCTGGCGCGACACGTTCCGCCGGATCGCACTTGCCATGGTGCTCGGCGTGATCCTGCTGATTATCGCGACGTGATGCTTGCAACACGACTCTTGCAACGCGTTTGTTGCACTATGATTCGCGGCCTATAAATTCAATGTGGGTTGACCTGCAGCTCTTGGTCGCCCATAGATTCAAAGCTTATGCTGACCCGTGGTAATCATCACCGCCGCGCTCAAACACTCCGTAGGAAACGTACTGATGTCCACCTGGTTACTTCCCGAGAATATCGCCGACGTTTTGCCGGCCGAGGCTCGCAAGATTGAAGAATTGCGCCGTCGGCTGCTCGACCGCTTTCGTTCGTATGGCTACGAACTCGTGATGCCGCCCATGCTCGAGTATCTCGAGTCGCTGCTCACCAGCGGTGGCAGCGACCTGAACCTGCGCACCTTCAAGCTCGTCGACCAACTCTCCGGCCGCACGCTTGGCCTGCGTGCGGACATTACGCCGCAGGTTTCGCGTATCGACGCGCATCTGCTGAATCGGCAGGGCGTGACGCGCCTTTGCTACGCGGGCAACGTGTTGCATACGCGTCCGCGCGGTTTGCACGCTACGCGCGAGCAGATCCAGATCGGCGCGGAAATTTACGGGCATGCCGGACTGGAAGCGGATCTCGAGATCCAGCAACTGATGCTGGATTCACTGCGCCTGAGCGGTCTCGATAAAGTGCGCCTCGACCTGTGTCACGCGGGTGCTTTGTCGGCATTGCTGGACCTGGAACCGGCTGCGGCCGCGCTCGGTGAAGCGCTGTTCGACGCGCTCGGGGCGAAGGATGTGCCACGTCTGAACGAACTGACGGCCAAGCTCGGCGATGTGGCCCGGGACGCGTTGCGCGCGTTGCTGTCGCTGTATGGCAACGCTTCCGTGCTCGACGAAGCGCGGGCCCGGCTGCCGAATCTTCCGGTGATTGGCCGCGCACTGGACGACCTCGCGTTCCTCGCGGCCCAGGCGAATGGAGGAGCCGAGCTGATGATTGATCTCGCCGATCTGCGCGGTTACGCGTACCACAGCGGTGTGATGTTCTCGGCGTACGTTGACGGCGTACCGAACGCGGTGGCGCGGGGCGGCCGTTACGACGACGTTGGCCAGGCCTACGGCCGTGCGCGCCCGGCGACGGGTTTTTCGCTCGATCTGCGCGAAGTCGCCCGTATTTCTCCCGTCGATGCCCGCGGCAGCGCGGTCCTCGCTCCGTGGAAACATGACGAACCGCTGCTCGCGGCAGTTGCGCAATTGCGCGATGCGGGCGAAGTGGTGATCCAGGCGTTGCCAGGACACGACCATGATCTCGACGAGTTCGCGTTTGACCGCGTGCTGGTCGAGCGCGATGGAAAGTGGGTTGTAGAGGCCCGTTCCTAGCGGTTTTGCGGTTTACTGGCGCGCCTTTTAGACGCACACAGCGGCAAACCGCAGACAAAACCTTTTGCCAGATCCGATTGATGCAAAATCAATACGCGTTCGCAAATACCGGGAAAAACTCGGAACCTTCCGCGAACATAGGTAAAATGCTTTTTAACTAGCTACCAAATTGACATGTCTGCCAGCGCAGTGAATGTGAACCCGGGGCGCAACGTCGTCGTGGTCGGCACCCAGTGGGGTGATGAGGGCAAGGGCAAGATCGTCGACTGGTTGACGGACCACGCCCAAGGCGTCGTGCGCTTCCAGGGCGGCCATAATGCCGGCCATACGCTGATTATCGGCGGCAAGAAAACCATCCTTCGACTGATTCCCTCGGGCATTATGCGCGCCGGCACCGCCTGTTACATCGGAAACGGCGTTGTGTTGTCGCCGGAAGCACTCTTCAAGGAAATCGGCGAGCTGGAGTCGGTGGGTGTCGACGTCCAGAAGCGCCTTTTCATCTCCGAAGTCTCCAACCTGATTCTTCCGTATCACATCGCTATTGACCAGGCGCGCGAAGCGCGGCGCGGCGCGGCGAAGATCGGCACGACCGGACGCGGCATTGGCCCGGCATATGAGGACAAGGTCGGCCGTCGCGGTTTGCGCGTGCAGGATCTTTACGACCAGGCCGTATTTGCTGAGCGCCTGCGCGAAACCCTCGATTTCCACAATTTCGTACTGACCGGTTATCTGGGCGCCGCTGCGGTGGATTACAAGGAAACGCTCGACACCATGTTCGGCTACGCCGAGCGCCTCGCGCCCATGGTGACCGACGTTTCACGCCGTCTCTACGACGAAAACCACGCTGGCCGCAACCTGCTGTTCGAAGGTGCACAAGGCACGCTGCTCGACATCGATCACGGCACGTACCCGTATGTCACGTCGAGCAATTGCGTGGCGGGCGCGGCAACGGCCGGCGCGGGCGTGGGTCCGCAAAAGCTCAACTACATCCTCGGCATCACGAAAGCGTATTGTACGCGCGTGGGCGCAGGCCCGTTCCCGAGCGAACTGTATGACGCCGACAACGCGAATCGCCAGGAGCAGGTTGGTCTGACACTTGCGACCGTCGGCAAGGAATTTGGTTCGGTGACCGGCCGTTCGCGCCGCACCGGCTGGCTTGACGCCGCCGCGCTGCGCTGTTCGATCAAGATCAACGGCATCTCGGGCTTGTGCATGACGAAGCTCGACGTGCTCGACGGTCTGGACGAAGTGAAGCTTTGCGTGGGCTACAAGCTCGACGGCAAGGATGTCGACATCCTGCCCGGTGCGTTGGACGTGGCGCGTTGCGAGCCGGTGTACGAGACGTTCGGCGGCTGGAAGGAAAGCACCATTGGCATCACGCAATGGGACAGCTTGCCGGCCAATGCGCGAGACTATCTCTCGCGTATCCAGGAAGTGGCGGGCGTGCCTATCGACATGGTGTCGACCGGTCCGGACCGCGACGAAACCATCCTGCTGCGTCATCCGTTCAAGGTTTAAGTAGCCTGGACGTGTAGCAACGACCGAAGTGGCCGCGAATCAGCGGCCACTTTTGCATATTCAACAGACGTACATAGCTGTACATATTGAGAAGAGTTTCACCATGATCGCGATAAAAGATCCGCGCAACGACGACCGAAACCTGTGGGCTTAGGTTCAAGCAGTCGTTGCAACACCATCATTTAGGTTGCGAATATTAACTCTTCAAACGCCTCGGCTGGTGTCTTCCAATCGAGGGTTTTGCGTGGTCTGCAATTAAGCGCGTTCGCAACTGCGTCAAGTTCTCGCTCGGAGTATCGACTAATGTCGGAGTAGCCCGTTAGTGTTTTCGTCAGTCCCGCGCTGCCACGGACTTCGTGGATCACAGAAATAAATCGACAAACCTATGTCGATCTTTAGCTGCGCGTGCTGCGCCATTTCGGCTCCCTGATCCCAAGTCAGCGATTTGCATAAGTAATCAGGCAGCATGGCCATCTTCGCGGTGATAGCATTGCGCACAGCCTCGGCTCCGTGACCAGCTAACGCC
>LGTG01000330.1 GCA_001190015.1 Candidatus Burkholderia crenata | reverse complement strand
TACACCTCCAAGATTGCGCCCATGCTGGGCGCACACGAAAAAGCCATTCCAGCAGAAGCGGGAATGGCTTTTCGTTTTAATCACGCGCTTTTGCCGCAAGCGACGCATCCAGCATGCCTTCGACTAGTCGTCGTGGCGGGACATTCGGCAGTTTTCTCCGCTCAAATCCCGCGCCGCCTCACTGCCGGCGGTGTCAATACAGTAGGCAGCGCCTTCGGTAACGTCTCCGGCCAGTCGCGGCTGAAGTGCAAACCGCGGCTCTCGCGCCGCGAGCACGCGCTTTCCACGATCATCGACGCGACATCAACAAGGTTGCGCAACTCAAGCAGGTCGCGGTTCACCTTGAAGTTTGCGTAGTACTCGGGGATCTCGTCACGAAGCAGCGCCATCCGGTGCTGGGCGCGCGCAAGCCGTTTATCGGTACGCACAATGCCCACGTAATTCCACATCAGCCGCCGCAACTCGTCCCAATTGTGCGCGACCACGACTTCCTCGTCCGGATCGGAGACGCAGCTTTCATCCCAGGCGGGCAACGGCGCGTGGCCGCTCGCTGCAAAGCCATCCTCTTCCATTGCTTGCGCAGCCGCGCGCCCGACCACCAGGCATTCCAGCAGCGAGTTGCTTGCCAGCCGGTTCGCACCGTGCAGTCCCGTGCACGACGTTTCACCCACGGCATAGAGGCCCGCGCGATCCGTGCGGCCGGCCAGGTCGGTCACCACGCCGCCGCACGTGTAATGCGCGGCCGGCACGACGGGGATGGGTTGCTTCGTGATATCAATACCAAACTCCCGGCAGCGCGCGAGGATAGTGGGAAAGTGCTCCTGAAGGAACGCTTCCGGTTGATGGCTGATGTCGAGATACACGCAGTCAATACCGCGCTTCTTGATTTCGAAGTCGATCGCCCGGGCGACGATATCGCGCGGTGCAAGTTCAGCGCGTTCGTCGTGGGCCGGCATGAAACGCGTGCCGTCGGGCAGGCGCAGGATGCCGCCTTCGCCACGTACGGCTTCGGAGATCAGGAATGACTTCGCATACGGATGGAACAGGCAAGTCGGATGGAACTGAATGAACTCCATGTTCGACACGCGACAGCCGGCGCGCCATGCCATTGCAATGCCGTCGCCGGTCGCCGTATCCGGATTGGTGGTATACAGATACACCTTGCCGGTGCCACCGGTCGCAAGCACAGTATGCAGCGCTCCGATGGTGACGGTACGCCTGCTTGCAAGACCGAGCGCATAAAGCCCATGACAGCGATGCCCGGGCAACCCGAGCCGCTCGGACGTAATCAGGTCGATGGCGTAATGATCTTTGAGAACCGTGATGTTCGGATGATTACGTACGCGCTCGTTGAGCGTGGTGACCACGGCGTGACCGGTTGCATCGGCAGCATGAATGATCCGCCGATGGCTATGACCCCCTTCACGCGTCAGATGAAAACCGAGCTCGGCGGACAGATCCCTAGTAAACGGCACGCCTTCGCCGATCAGCCATTCGATCGCTGCACGCCCGTTTTCCACAATGAACCGCGTAGCCGCTTCGCCGCACAAACCGCCGCCGGCAATCAACGTGTCGCGAACGTGGTTGTCGATGCTATCGGCCGAGTCGAGCACGGCCGCAATACCGCCCTGGGCCCAGTCGCTGGCACCTTCGCTTACGCTGCGCTTGGCGAGTATGGCAACGCGCCGCGTGTCCGCCAGATTCAGCGCCACGCTCAGGCCTGCCAGACCACTGCCGATGATTGCCACGTCGAAATTCATCCCGCCACATCTCCGTTGATTGTTGTCCGCCGCGACTTTCGGGACTCACGCCGGTGGCATGGGGAAAGCCTGGGCGGTAAGGATAGCGCGTGTAACGTTACGCGGCCACTTGGCCGTCTGGCCAGTAGGGCGAACAAGGTGAGCCTGGGCGGACGAGGTGCCAAAGCCGATGGCGCCAATCGACATAGGGGACGACCATAAGGCCGTACCCCTGCCA
>LGTG01000329.1 GCA_001190015.1 Candidatus Burkholderia crenata | reverse complement strand
TGTGCATCGGCCCGTACCGTGAGCGTGCGGCGCACGTTTCGCATTTCTGATCGACGCCGCCATCTGGCGTCGCTTTCTGACCGCCGTTCACACTGGCTCCTGGACTGTGGACTGTGTAAAGCCTGCCATCGCATGCAGCGTCGTTGCAATGTCATGGCGTCGTGCGAAGCTTTTTAACGTTGCAGGCTTGACGAATCCGCCGCAAGAAAACCAGCATTTCGTCAGGCAAATCGCTGTCGCACGGGCTTGAAGGAATTGAAAGCAAGCGATATACCCAGCTTTCACATGATCTGGCACGACCCATGCGTAAGCCTCCCGCGAATCAGACGAATGCAGCACGATGCATCGAAAAGACCAGCCGGGGGGCCAGCATGACCACTACCAACACATACTCTAACCAAACCATCGATCAAGCGTGCCACGCACAAGGTGCGCGTGGCACGTGGCGCGAGCAAGCGCTGTCCACTGCATTCGTATGCCTCGGCCCGGCATACGCCCTGTCATGGGTCGAAATGGGCCTGACGCTGATGACCGGTCCCGGTGAACCCATTGCCGCGCTGATTGCATCGCGTGCGTTGGTTGGCGGCTTGTATGTTTGCGTGGCGTTTCGCCTGCAATGGGCACGCTGGATCACCGTCGTCCTGGGCTTTGCGTCGGTCGTGCTGGTCGATCCCATGCTTGGCGCCGAATGGCGTGCTTTTCCTGCCGCCGCGCTCGTGACTGGCGCCGTGCTGGTGTTCAAGCTGGCGGCATCGATCTTCCTGCTCTCGCCGAACGCGTCGCACCGGACGCGTTGAAGGTGAGGTCGAATGTGAAGTGCGCCTGAGAGAAACGGCCCGGGACGCTTGTTCAAGCGGCCTGTAAAACGCACAATAAGAACCCGTTTCTTCTTCGATGAGCCTCTCATGAAAATTGCCGTCATCGGTGCAACCGGCACAGTCGGCCGCGCTGGGCGAATTCAACCGGTCGTTGCAACATCTCGAAAT
>LGTG01000328.1 GCA_001190015.1 Candidatus Burkholderia crenata | reverse complement strand
GCACCGTACGGCGCCGGGCTGGCGTGCCTGCGCACTGCCTGCCAAAACCACTCGGCGAACCCGCAATTCAGCAGCAAATTGCATGTGCAAACCTCTTGAACACTGCTTCGGTCGTCATGACGGTGCACTTTTCAACAACCTGTTAAGGAACACCACGTTCAACGTCCGGCAAACGCACGAAACGTATTGAAGCGCGAACGCGACGACGAACCCGTGAGATACATCGGCGCAATGGCTTCAATGCTCGTCGGTTCAATACCCAGTTCTGGCGTCATCGGGCCGCTTGCCACCACAGGCGTTTTCATGGAATCGAGATTATCGCGCGACATCATGGGTTCGCCGGGCGCAAGTTCAAGCGACATTGCCTGGAGACGGCCAAGCATATCGGGCAAGCGGATGATCTTCTTCGCGTGTTTGCCGATCGCCGCGCCGCTGAAGCGGACCAGCTCTTCCAACGTGTACACCTTCGGTCCGGCAAGCTCATACACGCGGCCGGTGGAGGCATCCAGATCGAACACGGTGGCAATTGCCTTGGCTACATCGCCGACAAAAATCGGCTGGATCAATGCCTGCGAAAACGCCAGCGGAATCACCGGGAAGATCCGTTCGAGAAACGCGAACTGGTTCAGGAAGTTGTCTTCGGGACCGAACACCACGGATGGGCGAAAGATCGTGGTTGCGAGATCCGATTCGCGTACGGCTTTTTCGCCGTCGCCTTTCGAGCGCAGATACATGCTCGGCCCCTTCGGATCCGCGCCGAGCGCGCTCACATGGATCAAGCGCCGCACGCCCTTCGCCTAACACGCGGCCACGATCTTGTTAGGCAACTCGACGTGAACCTTGGCGAACTGCGGGCCGTAAGGATTTCCGCGCTTGCCTTGCAGAATGCCGACCAGATTGATGACTGCGTCGGCTTGGGAGACGAAAGCCGCAAGCTGGACGGGATCGTAGGCATTCGTTTCAATCACATCCACGGGCAGCAGAGTCAGATGCGCAGCGTTCTCACGACGGCGCGTGGCAATGCGCACATTCTTGCCAAGCTCGACAATCGCGTTCACCAGATGACTGCCGATAAACCTCGATCCGCCAATCAACGCAATGGTTTGATGTCGCATGTTCGCCTCTGTAAGTGGTGGCGGTCCGCGAGCGTCAAGGCGGCGAGTTTTGTTGCAGGCCACTTACGGTGCGATATAACCGAGCCGCGCTTTCAGCGATTGCGGACGGCCTTCGAACAGGGCCGCGTAATACACGGTGTTCGAGAGCACGTTCTTGACGTAATCGCGGGTTTCGTTGAACGGAATAGTTTCAGCAAAAATCGCGCCCTCTACCGGTGCGTTCAGTGTGGAGCGCCATTGCGTCGGGCGTCCCGGGCCGGCGTTGTAGCCGGCGGTGGCGAGGACAGCGGAATCGTCGAACTGGTTATAGACCATGGCCAGATAATTCGTGCCGAGCAGGATGTTTGTGTCGAGATCGTTCATCTGTTCACGCGATATGGGTCCCAGACCGATCTTCTTCGCTACAAGTTGCGCGGTGCCGGGCATCAACTGCATCAGGCCGCCCGCGCCCACTTCTGACTTCGCGTTGATGATGAAACGCGATTCCTGGCGAATCAGGCCATACGCCCATTCGACGTCGAGTCCGGTGTTCTTCGACTCACGCTCGACCATATCACGATACGGCGAGAGATACCGCAACGAGAAATCGTGTTCGGTCTTGGTTTTGTCCGCCATGTTCACCGAGCGGTCGAACAATTCAATCCGCTTTGCGTACTGCGCTGCCGCGATCAATTGCCGATCCGTCATGGTACGCAGCGGCCAGTTCCATTCGCGGTTGCCTTCGAGCCGGAGGTTCATTGCGTAGAACTTCTGCGACAGCGCGAAACCCGGCACCGTCGCAGCCTCGGCAATTTCGGCGTTGGTGACTTCCGTGCGTGGCGGCACCGTGATTTTCTGGCCGAGTTCTTCAGACGCCAACTGGCCGTAAAAGTTGAACTGATCCGCGATGCTCGTGAATTCCTGATTGGCCGTGGCGGTGTTCCCCGCTTGCTTCAGTGAGCGTGCGTGCCAGTAGATCCATGCAGGCTGGTTACGCAGCGTGGGCGGCATTTGTTCGATGGACCAGCGCACCATGGTCCAGTCGCCGGCGAGCAGCGCGCTGCGCGTGCGCCATTCATAGGCGGGATTCGACAATGGCGCATTCACCGAAAGCCGGTACCAGTCTACCGCGCTCGGCATGCGCTTGATGGCCGCCTGAAACCCGATCGTGCCCCAGCCGACAGCGCGTTCCGACGGCGTCAACGCCGGCGCGACCGAGCTGAACGACGCCGCTGCCATGGCTGGATCGTTGCGCGCCATACGCGTGATGGCGACGAGCGCCAGTTGATGCGACGACGTGTCGCGACCTACGCCGCGTGCGAGGTACACCGGCGGGGTGCTGGGGGCGCTGTCGAAGACGCTTTGATCCGGGCGTTGCTGGCCGAGTGCGTCCGCGATCTTACTGCCGGTGTTCTTATAGTTCTGCTCGTAGGCGAGGCGGATCTGCTGCCACACGTCGTCGGACGTGAATTGCTGCGAGACGGCCAGCGCGTTGATCAGGTCGACGCAACCGTCGCCATACCATTTTGGATCGACAAGCAGAGCGCGCGCGGCATCCGCGACATTTTCTCCGCGCGCTGCCCGCGCTTCGAGCGCGTAGCATTTCACCTGCGTGTCGTCGTTCAGCACGAAGCGCGAGTATTGGTCGAGGAAATTGCGCCAGTCGTGGCGTGCGCCAAGCACAGTCAGATAGTCGTTGCGCATGCGGTCGGCGATAGCCTGGCCGTCGTAACGCTGCAGGAACGCGAGAACCGGTTCGTCGGGTGCGTCTACGCGCGCGTGGCCTTGCGAGTCGAACAGTTGCGGCTTGATGGTGAAGTAATCGACGTAACCCGGTGCCGGATAGTTCGGAATTTGCGCGGCGAGTTGCACAGCGCAGTCGGCGTCATTCGTGCGCGCGGCTTCGCGTAACTGGATGAAGATGCGGTCGTCGGGCGAGAGCGAATAGTCAGCCGTCGGACGCACGGCGGAGGCGATACTGCATCCGATCAGCGTGATCGCAGCGAGCGCGAATGAGGCTGCGATATATACTCTTCTGAGACGTTTTGACATTGTTATTTCTGAAGCGTGAAGTGATGCAAAGCATAGCACGCAGCCCTCTGCTGGAAACCAAAAGAGCGCTGCGTGCGAACCTGCTTGAAAACCGCGAGGCGCAAGGTGTTCGGGCCGATCAGGGAGCGCGTGGCGAAGAGTTGGCGCGACGTTTGATGGAAGCGATTGCACAGTATCCGAAGGCATCGTGCATTGGCTTTTATTGGCCGGTGGCCGGGGAGTTCGATGCGCGTGATGTGCTGACCGTATGGCTGGCGCTGGACGCATCACGGAAGGTGGCGTTACCGGTGGTGGTTGCGCCCAGGGCGCCACTGGTTTTTCATGCGTGGCGGCCAAATGTGGCGATGAAGAAGGGGCAATATGGCATCCCCGTGCCGGCGGAGGAGTGGGTGGTCGTGCCGGACTTGCTCGTCATCCCTTGCGTGGGTTTTGATGCTGATCGGTATCGGCTGGGATATGGCGGCGGGTATTACGATCGGACGCTGGCGAATTGGCCAGGGGGCCTGGCGCCGGCGACGATTGGGGTGGCTTTTGAATCCGCGAAGTGTGATGCCTTGCCGAGGGGGGGGTTTGACTTGCCTCTCGGGGCGATTGTGACGGAGTCAGCGGTTTATTGAGTGTTCGCACCAGTGCAAACGGGAGTGTCTGAATTTTTGTGTGCGAGATCGGCATAGGG
>LGTG01000327.1 GCA_001190015.1 Candidatus Burkholderia crenata | reverse complement strand
CGCCATCTGGCGTCGCTTTCTGACCGCCGTTCACACGCCGCACTGCTGGAGCGCCTGCGCGCACAGCGTGACAACGAGATGATCTACGCTCCCACATTTCGCCGGGAGATCGAGGAACCCATTGCCGGGGCCATTCCAGTTATGCCGGACGTGCCGCTTGTGATCACCGAAGGCAACTATCTGCTGCTGCAAGGCCACTGGAAGTCGGTTCGCCCTCTGCTGGACGAAGCCTGGTATGTCGATGTCGATCCGCATTCGCGCGTGCAGCGGTTCATTGCGCGCCACGTGCAGTTTGGCCGCGATGAAGACGCCACCAGAGAATGGGTTTATCGAACTGATGAGGTCAACGCAGCGCTGATTGAGTCAACGCGCGGGTGCGCCGATCTGGTTTTCCAATGGACGTCATAGAACGTGTGACGACGCGGAAGAACGACATTTCATACAGACAATCACCTCGTCAATCCAACGCGGATTGACAATTCAAGCGCAGGAAACGGCTGCGCCGCACACCTCCACTGTAGTCCCTGTTCGCCTCGACTCTTTGCCGCGAAACCCGCGGCATCGCTCAAACACTCCTCATCGTATCGCAGCAAAAAAAACGTCAAACCTGCCGGTGCGCCTGCATTTTCGTTTCAAGCGCACCGCACCACATTCGACGCATCAAACAAATCCGCTCGACTAATACTATGACTATGCGTAAGATATTATATATCAAAAACCAAACAACACCCGCCAAGGAGGAGAGAGGTTATGGCAGAAGTACTGAACCACCCGCAGACCGCCACTGCAGCCGAGACAGCGAAGCAAGAAACACCGGCGACGACCGGCAGTTTTCATCTGGTCATCGATGCCCTGAAACTGAACGACCTCAACACAATCTTCGGGTTGGTCGGCATTCCCATTACCGACCTGGCGCGCTTGGCGCGAGCCGAAGGCATGCGCTTCATCGGCTTTCGTCCATGACAGCACGCGGGTAATGCGGCGGCCATCGCCGGCTAAATGACGCAAAAGCCGGGCATCTGCATGACCGTTTCTACGCCGGGCTTCCTGAACGGCCTGACGGCGCTGGCCAACGCGACCACCAACTGTTTTCCCATGATCCTGATCAGCGGATCCAGTGAGCGCGAGATCGTCGACTTGCAACAAGGCGATTATGAGGAAATGGATCAGCTCAACGCCGCCAAGCCCTACGCGAAGGCCGCGTACCGCGTTCTGCACGCGGAAGACATCGGCATTGCGCGTGCGATCCGTGCGGCGGTGTCGGGCCGTCCCGGTGGCGCCTACCTGGACTTGCCGGCGAAACTGTTGTCGCAGACCATCGACGCCGTGAAGGGCAAGCAGTCGCTGGTACGCGTGGTCGACGCGCAGATTCGCGCGCTCGTTCGTGCTGCAGGAAGCCGACGTCGTTCTGCTGATCGGCGCACGCCTGAACTGGCTGCTATTGCACGGCAAGGGCAAGACGTGGGGCGGCGCACCGAAGCAATTCATCCAGGTCGACATCTCGCCGACTGAAATCGACAGCAACGTGGCGATCGCGGCGCTGGTGATCGGCGATATCGGCTCCTGCGTGTCGGCCTTGCTCGGCGGCATTGATGCCAGCTTCCCGAAGCCTGCTGCCGAATAGACGGGCGCAATTGCCGAGCGCAAGCACAAGAACCTGGAGAAGATGGCCGCGACGCTCGCCAAGAACCCGTCGCCGATGAATTTCCACAGCACACTGCGCGCGATCCGCGACGTGTTGAAGACGCGCCCGGACATCAACGTGGTCAACAAAGGGGCGAACACCCTCGACTACGCCCGCAGTATCATCGACATGTATGAGCCGCGCAAGCGTTTCGATTCGGGTACGTGGGGAATCAGGGGCATTGGCATGGGCTTCGCGATTGGCGCGGCGGTCACGAGCGGCAAGCCGGTCGTCGCCATTGAAGGCGACAGTGCGTTCGGTTTCAGCGGCATGGAACTCGAAACCATCTGCCGCTACGACAAGATGATCGAGGCATTTGGCGGCGTAGGCCACCACGCCACCACGCCGGAAGAGCTGACGAAGGCGCTGCAGGAAGCCATTGCGTCCGGCAAGCCGACCCTCATCAACGCGGTTATCGATGAAGCCGGCGGCACCGAGAGCGGCCGCCTGACGAATCTCAACCCCCAAAGCACGGCAATGAAAAAGTAATTCGCTTGGAAGGTACCGGCGGCAATGCAAACACTCGCCGCCGATGTCACCGCCTGGAACATCAGTAAAAACCCACCTTTAGCCAGTGAGTCAGGAGACAGGAATCGTGAGCAAGCCACTCGAGGGAATCAAGATTATCGACTTCACGCACGTGCAGGCAGGCCCCGCCTGCATGCAGTTGCTAGCGTGGTTCGGCGCCGACGTGACAAGGTGGAACGCCCCGGTTCGGGCGACGTCACCCGCACGCAACTGCGCGATATCCCGGATGTCGACGCGCTGTATTTCACAATGCTCAACAGCAACAATAAGTCGCTCACGCTCGACACCAGCCGGAAGACAAGGAAGTGCTTGAGAAGCTTATTAAAGACGATGTGATGGTGGAAAACTTCGATCCGGGCGTGCTCGACCGGATGGGTTTCCCGTGGCACACCATCAACGAACTGAACCCGACGATGATCCTGGCTTCCGTGAAAGGCTTCAGCGACGGCCACCATTACGACGACCTGAAGGTCTACGAAAACGTCGCGCAATGCGCGGGCGGTGCGGTATCGACGACGGGGTTCTGGAACGGCCCGCCGACTATCAGCGCAGCGGCGCTGGGCGACAGCAACACCGGCATGCACCTGGCCATCGGCATCCTCACTGCACTGATCGGGCGCGACAAGACGGGCAAGGGACAGAAGGTCGCGGTATCCATGTAGGACAGCGTGCTTAATCTGTGCCGCGTGAAGCTGCATGACCAACAGCGCCTGGACCGGCTGGGGTTCCTGGAAGAGTATCCGCAATACCCGCACGGCGAATTCAGCGATGTCGTTCCGCGCGGTGGCAATGCCGGCGACGGTGGACAGCCGGGATGGGTTCTGAAGTGCAAAGGCTGGGAAACCGATCCCAACGCGTACATCTACTTCACGATCCAGGGTCATGCCTGGGCGCCGGTTTGCCGCGCGATCGGCAAACCCGAGTGGATAGAAGATGCGAACTACAACACGGCGATCGCGTGTCAGCCGCATATCTTCGAGCCGCATATCTTCGACATCTTTAAGACAATCGAAGAATGCTTAGGTTCAAACAGCCGTTGCAACACCATCATTTAGGTTGCGAATATTAACTCTTCAAACACCTCGGCTGGTGTCTTCCAATCGAGGGCTTTGCGTGGTCTGCAATTAAGCGCGTTCGCAACTGCGTCGAGTTCTCGCTCGGAGTATCGACTAATGTCGGTGCCTTTAGCACGCTGTTGAAATGCGCCCCGTCATGACGACCGAAGCAGTGTTCAAGAGGTTTGCACATGCAATTTGAGGTTTGACATGCAATTTGCTGCTAAATTGCGGGTTCGCCGAGTGGTTTTGGCAGGCAGTGAGCGCAGGCACGCCCGGCGCCGTACGGCGCCGCA
>LGTG01000326.1 GCA_001190015.1 Candidatus Burkholderia crenata | reverse complement strand
ACCCGCATGCCGGGTGGTGTGGCAGGGGTACGGCCTTATGGTCGTACCCTATGCTGATCCACGTTTTTTGTGCGTCGCGTTTCCTCTTTTTTCTCCTGATTTCCCCCGCGGCTCCTCCGACCGGTCATCCCGTTGCATTCTGTTGAACGTGTGGCGTGCGTGCCATCGAACGTGTGCGCTCGTAAAACTCTCCATTGCCAGCGCGCTTCGGCTGACTTAGTGCTGATGACTTGATTCAGTGCTTTCATTTCGCAATGCTCGATCCCACCGAAGCTCTCTCGCCGTTTCAGTTGCGCCTGGCGTCGATGGACGATTTTTCGTTCGCCGAAGCGCTTATGCGCAACAACATGAACGGCTACTACCGCCGCCACAATCTCGTGTGGCGCAGCGATCTTTTCCTGGGTAGCTGGCGGGAGTCGGAAAACTTCGTACTCGAGTGCGACGGCCAGGCCATTGGCGTGATGTGCGTGACGGAAGAAGATCAGTCGCTGCACATCCACGACGTACAAGTGGTGGAGGGTTGGCGCCGGACGGGCGCAGGAACATTTCTCCTCGATACCGCACACCGCTGGGCGCGCGCCCGCGGATTAACCGAAACGCAGTTGCGCGTATTCGTCGATAACCCCGCTGCACGCCTCTATATCCGCACGGGTTATAAAACCGCGGGTTCGCGACTCGCGCAATTCGGCGCGATACGGCATATGGTGCGCGGCGTTTAGTGCCTCAGCGCTCGCTGGGTGCGCCGGTATGACTATCGTCTCTCGGTTCACCGTCGCGGACAAAAAATGCTCGCGGACTCTCACCGAACGCACGTCTGAACATCGCGGAAAAGGCGCTCTGGCTTTGGTAGCTAAGCAGCAACGCAACTTGTGCAAGCGGTCGTCCCTGGCTCAATAACGGAATCGCCCGTGCCAGCACTGCCTGCTGACGCCATTGCGAAAAACTCACGCCGAGTTCACGCTGGAACAAATGCGCGATTGTGCGAGTGCTTGCGCCGGCGAGCGTTGCCCAGTGCTCGAGTGAATCCGCGGAAGCAGGGTCGGCGAGAACGGCTTCGCATAGTGCCAGCAGGCGTTTGTCGGTGGGCATCGGGATGGAGAGGGGCAGCGGCCGCGAGCGCGTGATTTCATCGAGTGCGAGCGTGCCGAGCAGCCGCTCGCGTTCGCGTGAAATAGTGAGATCGTCCAGCGCAACAGCCACCTCGCGCAACAGCGGCGGCACTTCGACCACGCGGCACGCATCCAGTCCCGGCGGCACCACGCTCGCGTCTATATAGTATAGTAGAACGTCCGCAGAAACGCGTCCTCCACGATCACCACTTCATGCGTCACGTTGGACCCAAATGGCCAGCGATGGCGGCACCATCCACGTTGACCCTTCGGCTGCGATCCGCAATACGCCCCGCGTCGTGCACGCGACCTGCGCCCACGCGTGCGTGTGCTGTGCCACGCGATCCTGACGCCAGCGGGCACGGGCCGCGAACGCACGCAGATGGGATGCGCAAGCGTAGGCGACGACTCCGCCGGAGTGTCGAGATGCTCGACTTCTTCCGGTTGCAGCGGTTGATCGGTTGGCGTGAACATGGTTTTTAAGCGCTCCTCCATCGTGATATTAAAGGCATCGGGTGGGCTTGGCTGTGAAACCGGGCGCCGGGCGTGTTTCGCTTGCCGTGCTGTCGTGACATAAAGGTTGGTCCATGCGCTTGGCATCATGCGCGTTGTATCTTCATGGAAGGAATGGAACGCATGCAACACGTATTCGTCTACGGCACGCTGCGAGCGGGCGAGAGCAACGATATTCACCTCGCGGCGGAGCGTCACGGGATCGCCGCGCCGGTGCTGATCGGTTCGGGTCATATCAATGGCCGGCTGTACGACTTCGACGCTTATCCCGGACTGGTGCTCGATTCCGCAGCGGGGCCGGTGCGTGGCGATATCTATCGAATTGATGAAACACTCGTGCCCGTGCTCGATGAAATCGAAGAGGTCGTGCCGGGTGTCATCGACTTGTACCGCAGCGAATGCTTGCCGGTGACGGCTCAGATAGACGGTCGCGCGCAGGTTCTCGATTGTCTGGTTTATCCGGTCGGCAAGGAGGCGGTGGAGGGTTTGCCGCGTATCGATAACGGTGACTGGGTTGTTTATCGACGATCAAAACGCGCAAGGCAATGATTGTTCAACGCCGATAAAAAAAGCCGCCCTGAATTCCAGAGCGGCTTTCTTTTTACCGAAGACCAGCGAAAGGTCTTAAATCTCTTCGTAAAGCGGTAACGTCAAGAACTCCGCGAACGTATCCGATGTCGACATCGCTTCGAAAATCGTCGCTGCACGGTCATACGGTGTGGGGTCATACGGTGTGGTGTCGCCGGATACGACTTCCTTCACCTTGACCAGCTCTTACTGCGTGAAGGCGCGAACCATCTCGGCGGTTACTTTGCGGCCCTCGTCGAGTTTGCCTTTCGGTGAGCGAATCCACTGCCAGACTTGCGAGCGCGAAATTTCCGCGGTCGTCGCGTCTTCCATCAGGTTATGGATCCCCACTTTGATATTGCCGCGCACGCCGCCTTCGGTGATCGGATCTTCGGGACGGAAATCGAGCAGGTCGGCAGCCGTGACCTGTACGTCTTCGCGTTGTTTCGTGATCTGGTTCGGCTTGTTACCGAGCACTTTCACGAACTCTTCCATTGCGATCGGCATGAGGCCCAGATGCGCGACCCAGCCGCCGTCGTGACCGTCGCCTGCATCGAGCGCCTTGTCCGAACGCACACCGCCCATGGCTTTGTCGTTCGCTTGGCTGTCGTTCTTGATCGGAATCAACGCACTCATACCGCCAATGGCCGATGCCTGGCGCCGGTGACACGTCTTCAGCAATTGCAATGCAGGCGCGAATGAACGGCATGGTCATCGTGATCTTCGCTCGATCGTCGAGGCAGAAATTGGTGTCGTTCTTGAACTTCTTGATCGCCGAAAAGATGTAGTCCCAACGGCCGGCGTTGAGCACCGACGAATGCTCGCGCAGCTCGTACAGGATTTCGTCCATTTCGAACGCGGCGAGGATAGTTTCGATCAGCACGGTCGCGCGAATCGAGCCATGCGGTCCGCCGACGATCTCCTGCGCCGCTACGAAAATCTCGTTCCACAAGCGCGCTTCGATATGGCTCTCCAGCTTAGGCAGATAAAAGTACGGACCCGCGCCGCGAGCCAGTTGCTCCTTTGCGTTGTGAAACAGGAACAGTGCGACAGTGCGAAGTCGAAGATGCCACCCGATACACGCTGACCATCCACGGTCACGTGTTTTTCATCCAGATGCCAGCCGCGCGGACGCACGATCAGCGTCGTGGTTTTATCGTTAAGCTTGTATGACTTGCCGTTCTGTTCAAGCGAGGTCGTGCCGCGTACCGCTTCCTTCAGGCTGATATGACCGGTCAGCTGGTTGTCCCAGTTCGGTGTGTTCGAATCCTCGAAGTCCGTCATGTACGCATCCGCGCCGGAGTCCAGCGCGTTAATGATCATCTTGCGTTCGACCGGCCCGGTGATTTCAACCCGGCGGCATTCCAGCGCCTTGGGCAACGATGCGATGGTCCAGTCAGCATTGCGGATGGATTGCGTTTCGCTCAGGAAATCCGGGCGTTCGCCCGCGTCCAGCCGCTTGGTGCGTTCGGCGCGCGCCTTGAGCAAAGCCTGACGACGCGGCTCGAATGCGCGATGGAGCGTTGCGACCAATTCAAGTGCTTCAGGCGTCAGGATAGTCTCGTAGCCGGGTTTGATTTTGGCCGTGATGGTCATGCCCTGCGGCACGTGGGTCAGCGTGTTCGCCATTTTCTACATCTCCTTGGTCGGTCAGACGGTTTTGCGTGCTTGGTGAATCGGATGAAACGGGTTAGCCGCCCGGGTTGCGGCGCATGCGGTTGGAAAGATCAAATGGCGTGGTGTGCTGGTGCTGTGAACAGCCGGCATCGATGAAAGCAAGAAGATCGGCCATATCACGTCCAGTGCCACGTGGCAGGTCGCCGAGTTGTTCCGGCGGCATTGCCATGCGATTGAGCTAGAAGGTGGTGTAGCCAAACCATGTTGCGCCCGTCACGTCCCAGCCATTCGCTTAGGTTCAAGCAGTCGTTGCAACACCATCATTTAGGTTGCAAATATTAACTCTTCAAACGCCTCGGCTCCGTGACCAGCTAACGCCGGCCCGTTCTTCAGTCGTGCACCGGAGCCGTGGCCTGGCATGGGTGGAAGATGTAGAAGCATGGTGAAGCGGGTTGGTCGTTCAACCAAGGTACCAATCGCAGAGCTGTTCAGGC
>LGTG01000325.1 GCA_001190015.1 Candidatus Burkholderia crenata | reverse complement strand
CCGTCCCCCCACCCCCCCCCCCCCGGGCCCCCCCCGCCGAGCAAGCGCTCGCCATCGTCGAACTCATCGACGATCTACGCGAGCGGATCTGCACGCACTACCAGCTCGCACTGCACGAGCTACAGCGCGAACAACGCGCGCCTCCCGTGAACGCTCGCCTGACCGATGTCGACGATCCATTCTGAGCACGAGCAGGCCGACAACCACGGGCTAGCAGCAACGGCCCCTGGTCACTTCGCTTCTATTCAACCCAACGCCGCCGTTTAGTGTCGGATTTGCACCGCCGCTAACAAGGGGTTCGCCACCACCCACCGGGCCTGCCACTACAATTGGTGCTGGCTGATAAAATACGTGTCTTTCGCCTTTTTTGCGCATGCGCCCGGCTTTTCGCCGCTGTTTCCGGCGGTTTTTCGCGGCACGGCGGCCATCGCCACCTTTACCTTTGCGTTGTTCGCAAGTTCGACGCAGGAACACGGTTGCGACGGCATCGATAGAACGCGCCACCCCCACCACTGTAGACCATGTTCATCTTTTTCAAACGATTAGTAGGCAAATCGACTGATACCCATACGGGTACCGATACCGATAAGCCCGAGGAAAACGAAGCCGAGGACGTCGCTGAGGTGCGTTCTGAAGGCGCTGAAGCTTTGCGGCCCGCTAGTACCCCGGTGACGCCGGTGCAGCCGGTAGAAACCGCGCGGGAAGGCGCTGCAGCGGCGCATCGGGATTCGGGATCGAGCGTTGACGCGAGCGCTCGTGCACCACACGGCCCGGATGCGCCTGCGAGCCGGACGCAAGCCGCTGCGCCTGATGATTCGGGGTCCGGATTGGTTTCATCTGCAAATTCGGCTCAGAGCACACGCGACGATTCAGGCTGTCCTGCGGCACCGACGACGCTAACTCCGCCGGTAAGCCCAACTGCGCTCCTGTCGGGTGCGCAAGCGGATAAAGCTGCAACGACGCCGGCCGCGCCGGCGCAGCAGCCCCCTGCGTCCACCCCGGAAGCCAAACCCTACTGGCAAGGCCGCACGGCATCGCAGTGGAAGGCGCCGGCAGAAACCGTCGTGATCGTGCCGCCACCGGAGCCGGAACCAAGCGCCAAGCGTTCATGGCTCACGCGCCTGAAAACGGGCCTGTCGAAAACGAGCTCGGGCCTGACGGGGATTTTCATCGGCGCGAAGATCGATGAGGACTTGTATGAAGAACTTGAAACGGCGCTGCTGATGTCAGATGCCGGCGTGGATGCCACAGAATATCTGCTTGAAGCGCTGCGTGAGAAAGTCCGCAGCGAGCGGCTGACCGATTCGATGCAAGTCAAGGCTGCACTGCGCTCGCTGCTCGCGGAGCTGCTGCGCCCGCTCGAGAAGTCGCTGATGCTCGGTCGCGCCAAACCACTCGTGATGATGATCGCTGGCGTGAACGGCGCGGGCAAGACCACGAGCATTGGCAAGCTGGCCAAGCATTTGCAGCGCTTCGACCAGTCCGTGCTGCTCGCCGCCGGCGATACCTTCCGTGCTGCTGCGCGCGAGCAGCTCACGGTTTGGGGACAACGCAACAACGTGACGGTGGTATCGCAGGAAAGCGGCGATGCAGCCGCCGTGATCTTCGATGCGGTCGGCGCCGCGCGTGCCCGCAAGATCGACGTGATGATGGCCGACACGGCGGGTCGCCTGCCGACCCAGCTTCACTTGATGGAAGAACTGCGCAAGGTGAAGCGCGTGATTGCAAAGGCACAACCCGACGGGCCGCACGAGGTACTGCTGGTTATCGACGCAAACACGGGCCAGAACGCACTCGCCCAAGTGAAGTCTTTCGACGATGCGCTGGGCTTGACGGGTTTGATCGTGACCAAGCTGGATGGCACCGCGAAGGGCGGCATTCTTGTGGCCATTGCGCGGCAGCGGCCGATTCCGGTGTACTTCATTGGCGTAGGCGAGAAAGTCGAGGACTTGCAGCCGTTCAGCGCCGACGAATTTGCAGAAGCGTTGCTCGGAAGTTAAACCAGTGCCGCGGCCTGGCGTTCAGCCAAACCGCGGCCGCGCAAGCTACCGGGACACGATCAGTGCCCCGGCAATCCACCACATCACAATCCCCGCGATCACATCGAGCACCCTCCACGAGATATCTTTCTCGAAGAGAGGCTGGAGCAAGCGCGCACCGAACCCGAGCGCGGTGAACCAGATGATTGACGAACACATTGCCCCTGCGGCAAACCATGCGTTCCCCGGCCAGCCGTACCGAGTACCAATGCCGCCGAGCAACACAACGGTATCGAGATAAACGTGCGGATTCAGCAGTGATAAAGCCAGCACGGTCGATACCGCGCTTAACACCGTCTGCGACTCTCCGTTCTCGATATGTAAATGTCTCGGCCCCTTCCACACCGCGTAGAACGCCCGCAGACCGTAGAGAAACAGAAACACGGCTCCAACCCAGCGAATTACCCCGAGAAGCGCCGGTACTCGTGCAATCAGCGCCCCCATTCCGCCGATACCAAACCCGATCAGCAATACGTCGATCAGTGCGCAGATAAAAACAACCTCGCCCACGTGCCGCCGTTTCAAGCCTTGCCGCAACACAAATGCGTTTTGAGCGCCAATCGCGATAATCAGACTTGCGCCAAGCCCGGCGCCGGATAAAAAAACAGCTGTCGTCATTCGGCGTCCGGTTGCTGCCCAGGCGCGGCACGCGCGAACGCATCGATTTGCCCGGCGTGATTGGCGATACGTTCGATCGTCGGATAACGGCTCATATCGAGATTAAAGCGCTGCGCGTTGAACACTTGCGGCACGAGGCACAGATCCGCGAGCGTGGGGGTATCGCCGAAACACAGCTTGCCCACGTGCGAGTCGTTAGCAAGCCGCTTTTCAAGCGACTCGAAACCCGACTCCAGCCAATGCCGGTACCAAGCATCTTTTGCTTCGTCGTCAACCTTCAGCGTGTGCTTCAGATACTTCAGCACGCGCAGATTGTTGACAGGGGGAATCTCGCACGCAATCTGCAGCGCGACCGAACGGACGAACGCGCGATCCAATGGCGTGCCCGGCAACAACGGTGGCTCGGTATGCGTCTCTTCCAGATATTCGATGATCGCAAGCGACCGTGTAAGCACGTTGTCGCCGTCGATAAACGTTGGCACGATGCCGTCCGGATTCAGCTCGCGATAGTCCGGCTCCAGTTGTTGCCCGCCATCGCGCAGAAGATGGATCGGCGCGTACTCATAGGTGAGCCTTTTGAGATTCAGCGCGATTCGCACGCGGTACGCCGCGTAGCTACGAAAATAGCTGTATAGCTTCATGGGTCCCCTCCGTTTTTATATACTCAGACCACGCGCACGGAGAACTCTCCGATTCCGTCGACACCGCCCTTCATCAGGTCGCCCTTTTGAATGGCGCCGACGCCTTTAGGCGTACCGGTGAAAATCAGGTCGCCGGGGAACAACCCGAATAGCGTCGACAAATACGCGATCGTGTAGCCAACGGACCAGATCAGTTGCGAGATGTCGGACCGCTGCTTCTCTTCACCATTGACGGTCAGCCAGATCGCGCTTTTTTCCAGATGCCCGACCTTCACGACCGGATGAATCGGACCCAGCGGCGCCGAGTGATCGAAGCCCTTGGCCGTGTCCCAAGGACGGCCCAGTTTCTTCGCTTCGGCTTGCAGGTCGCGGCGCGTCATGTCGAGAGGCCGAGCGCGTAGCCGTAGACGTAATCGAGCGCTTTCCCGGCGAGGATGTCCTTACCTTGCTTGCTGATTGCCGCCACGAGCTCCATCTCGAAGTGCACGTTCTTCGACTGCGACGGATAGGGGAATTCGCCGGTCGCACCCGGCGCGACATACAATACGGCCTCGGCGGGCTGGGCGAAGAAAAACGGCAGTTCACGATCGGGGTCGTGCCCCATCTCGCGCGCGTGCGCCTCGTAGTTCCGGTCAAACACAATAAATCCGGCGAACGGGAAACTGGTCGCTGGAACCGACAACGGGCACCGCGACCGCGGGTGCCGGAGCAAATACGTGACTCATTGCGTTTTCTCCTGTTTGATGAAGCATCGACCTGGACCCCAAGTTTAACGTGCATAGTTACCCGTCGCGATTTGGCTAAACAGCCTATGAGCCTCGGGGCAGCGAACGCAGAAACAAGCCGCCGGCCTCCGATTCCCGCGGGCAGACACCATCGAACGAATTGGCTCACAAACGCCCGCAACACCCTCCGTCGATCAACCCGGCGACTTGCAAGCCCAGCTCAAATGCGGTACTGAATGTGATTCCTGCCTTTCCAGAATTGCAGCAGCCGTCATGTACAAGGGTGTACAAGGCGATTAAACACTCGTATGCAAACCAGCGTTCAGAACAATCAATGACCGACACAGCTCCTTTCCCGTGCGCCCGTTTTATCAAGGAAATCGGCCGCGGCCGAACGGCGCGCGAGCACTGACCCGAGAGGACACGTACGCCCTCTACGAAGCCATGCTCGACAACCGCGTCTCGGATCTCGAATTCGGCGCCGTGTTGCTGGCGTATCGGGTGAAAGGCGAGACGGCCGCGGAACTCGCCGCGATGCTGGCGGCCGCGCATCGCTCGTTCGAACCGCTGCATATTCAGAATGGCCGCGACCACTCGCGGCCCGTCCCCATCCCTACGACAACGGCGCCCACAAGCAACCCAACCTGACCCCGCTGCTGGCAATGCTGCCCGCACGGGACGGCGTGCCGATGCTCGTGCATGGCGTAACGATTGACCCTGGCCGCGTGACGAGCGCCGCGATTTTCGCCAAACTGGGCATTCCGGAATCCACTCCCCACGATGAAATCGAGGATAACCTCGCCTCGCGATGGCTGGCGTTCGCGCCAATCACCGTGCTCGTGCCCAAGCTCGCGCGTCTGCTGGCGATCCGGCGGATCATGGGCGTGAGAAATTCCACGCATACGCTGGTGAAAATCCTGCAATCGTTCGTGCAGCCGGGTTTGCGGCTGGTGAACTACACCCATCCGGAGTACCGCTAGAGCCTGACGGGGCTATTCACCGAACATCCCGATGCAGCGGCCGGGGGCGCCCTGCTCGCACGCGGGACGGAAGGCAAAGCGGTAGCAGATACGCGCCGGCAAGTGCAGGTGGACTGGTTCCACGAAAGCCGCACAGAAACGCTGCTATCGGCGGAGCGCTCATCGCCCGACGCGCCCGTGGTGGCCTTGCCCGAGGGCCTGGATGCCCGCGACCACCGCACGCTGGATCGAAACCGTGCTGCGCGGTGAAGCACCTGTTCCGTCCGCACTCGCTCGTCAGGCGGAGTTGATTGCGGACATCGTCAGGCGCGAGGGCATTCGCTAAGGCATTCTTCAGTCGAGAAAGCGTTCCTGTTGACAAAAGCGCGCGCCCTGCGCTAACGTGCAATAATGAGCTTTACCCAATTCCCCTCCCTTCGAATTACTCAGGGAGAGCCGCCTAGCACGGCCCCTTTCGCTACGTCTAGCTTAAGTCGCTAAACGCAGCGCCGCGCTTTCCTAGCGCGGTCCATCCCGCAGTTTCGTAGCTCCCTTTTTGCAGTTCCCTTTTTACCACCCGTAGTCGTTTGCTTTCGTCCGCTCATCCGCGGCTCGAAAACGCGAGGATCATATGCACGCTGCATTTGCATCGTTCACGTTCGTCACCGGCGTCATCCCCGCCATGGGGGACATCGTGAACCTGGAACCTGTACAGCACGCATCGGAACGATGCCGGCAAGCCGCCGGCCACGCGCCCACCTCGCTGCGACTACGCTTTCACGCGTACAAAGCGTTCAGCCGAGGCCCACGATGATGATGCGCAACCCTTCCGAAAAGTACCACCCTTTCCCTCAAGTCAACCTCAACGGCCGCCGATAGCCCACGCGTACGATCGAGCGCGCGCCCATCTGGATGAGCACCGATCTTCGTGACGGCAACCAGGCCCTGATCGAGACCCAATGAGTATTGAAGCCAAGCTCGAGTTCTTCGAGATGCTGGTGGCGGTGGGTTTCAAGGAAATCGAAGTGGGCTTTCCGTCGGCATCGCAGACGGATTTCGACTTCGTGCGCAAGCTGATCGTGGAAAACCGCATTCCTGCCGATATCACCATTGAAGTGCTCGTGCAGTCGTGCCGCGAACTCATCGAGCGGACTTTTGAAGCAGTGGAAGGCGCGCCCCAGGTGATCGTGCACCTGTACAACGCGATCGCGCCGTCGTTTCGCAAGATCGGTCTTCGCACAGTCCAAGGAAGAGACCAAGACGCTGGCCGTGGAAGGCACGCGCATCATCAAGGAGTGCGCCGCCGCGCGCCCTGGCACGCACTGGATCTATCAGTATTCGCCGGAAACGTTCAGCATGACCGAGCTGTCGTTTTCCCGCGAAGTCTGCGACGCCGTCGCGCAAATGTAGCGTGCCACGCCCGACCACAAGATGATCGTGAACTTTCCGGCGACCGTGGAAGCAGCCATGCCGAACGTGTTCGCCGATCAGATCGAGTGGATGGATCGGAACATGGGTTATCGCGACAGCATCGTGCTCTCCGTGCATCCGCATAACGATCGCGGCACGGCAGTCGCCGCAGCGGAACTCGCGATCCTTGCGGGCGCCGAGCGCGTGGAATGTTGCCTCTTTGGCAACGGCGAGCGCACGGGCAACATGGATCTCGTCACGCTCGCAATGAATTTGTACACGCAGGATATCGACCCCGGTCTGGATTTTTCGGATATCGACGGCGTGCGCCGCGTGGTCGAGCGCTGCAACCGGATTGCCGTGCATCCGCGTCACTTGTATGCCGGCGATCTCGTGTTCACGGTCTTCTCCGGCTCGCATCAGGACGCCATCCGCAAGGGGTTTGCTTAGCGCGAAGCGGGCACGGTCTGGAATGTGCCCTATCTCCATCGACCCGGCCCGATCTCGGCCGCAGCTACGACGCCGTGATCCGCGTGAACAGCCAGTCGGGCAAAGGCGGCGCGACGTATCCGATCGAACGCCGGCTGGGCTTCACGCCGCCGCGCCGCATGCAGATTGAATTCAGCCATGCCGTGCAGAAAGTCGCCGATGCGTCCGGCGCGGAAGTCTCCGGCGACGCCATTTGCGCATTGTTCAAGCGCGAATACTTCGAGGTAGAAGGGCCGGCGTCGCGGGCGGATGTGGCGATCGAGGTGACATCGTTTGAAACCGCTGCGACCGCGAAGGGCGAGACGGCGGTATTTATCGGCTGCCGGATCGGCGATCAGGCCATGCGGTTTGGCGGCGCCGTGCACGCAACCGCGACTCAGGCGGTCGCCGATGCCATTGTCAGCGCGGTGAATCGCGCGCGCTGGGCCGGACGCAAGAAAGTGGAAAGCGAAGCGGTCGCAGTGTGACGAGCGCGGCTTTCTTTCCAGCAGCGAGCAACGAGTCGTGGCTAAAGCGCGCTTGAATTGGTCCAGACGTGGGCTGTAAGAATTCGGTGATGCTGCGAGACACCGTTTTCCAGCCCAAACGCGGCAGAAGTTTGCGAAGCGGGCAATAAAACACGATACCCGGTATTGGCATGGCGATCGGCGCTCACAAGGCGCCGTTCTTCGACTCCATCTCGAGCAGCGCACGCCCATACACAATCCACGTGTCCCGCCCGGCATCAGCTCCTGCGACTGGATCTCGATCTGCCGATAGCGCCGGCGTCCCGCCGTGATCGCATCAATAAACTGACGCTTGGTCTCGCGCTTGCCATTGGTGTGGACGCGCTGTTGGCGTTCTCCGCCAGCAGCGCGTCCAGCAATTCGCCGTCACCGTCTCGACCATCGCACGGAAGCGGTCGCGCTCGAGCTCACGGATTGCCTCGATGAGTGTGCCGATGGGTTGTGACGGCATCTGTCGATTCCTTTTGCGCTTGAGGAACCGATGGACGCGGCCCTGGCCCTGGTTGTAAATTATACTGCAAATATATCTGGCATATCTAGCTGAAATTTATACTAGGACTCGGGTGTTCGATAACGCCGTTGGATAAATGCTGAAACCGGAAGCCCGCCTGGTAGTTTTGATGCGCGCCAAATTGAGCCTCCACACCCACGACGTTGGTAAACTGAAAGGCCGAAGAGAACGTCCGGGTCTCCGTCTCGCGAACATGCGACAGGAGGCGGGCGCCCACGCCCGCTTCCACGTAGGGCCGAAACCATCCCGAACTCTTGATGAAGCGGAACATTGGCGTGAGGCCGAATTCCCAGATGCCCGGATTCGATGCCTGGCTTTCGCGAATATCCCAGTAGGCCACGTGCGCTTCACTCACAACAGTGAAGTGGAAACCGCCGATTTCCCACCCGTCCAGTTTGGGGTCCCAGACTACGCCTACATCCGCTTTCCGGACGTCATGGTCGGCAATCCCGCCTGCAATCTGCAGGCCGAACTGATCGGCGTGGGCAGTGGCCGAAGCCAACGCTAGTGCGCCGAACAAGGCACCGTAAAGAGAGCACTTTTGCCAGACACTTTTCTTCTTATGCATGAATACTCCGGAGCTGGATTCTCACAAGACAGGCTCGCCGCCAACGCAGTAAGCCGTCATTTTAGAGACGATCTTGAAATTGTGCTCATAATAGTTCTGTAGAATGTGGAAAATACGGAATTAAGTTTTGTATAATCCTGATTTACGAAATCTTGCAAATTTCTTTTGGCAACTTTGACAAAGAAACCGTTTCACGACCCGCAACAGTACGGGAAACCACTTACTGGCTATTGGAGCGTAGATTCTAATAGCGCATGGGGACTTGGCCGCATATCACCCCTCTAATCTTTAGCATTCGAAATGACAGAGTGCTAATATCGTGGCTAGACCCGGTTTTTCATTGGGTTTTTTGTTGATAAGGAGCACACAAGCGTGACCAATGCGATGACCCTCCCGAACACCGGACACTCGGCACCGGCCAAGGCCGCTTCGGCAGGTGCGCTGACGTTTGCGCAGTCGTCCATGTTGACTGGCCAAATCGGCAACATCGACGCCTACATTTCGGCTGTCAACCGGATTCCGATGCTAACGCCGTCGGAAGAATGTCAGTACGCCACCGAATTCCGCGAGAACGACAACCTGGACGCCGCGCGTCAGCTCGTGCTGTCGCACCTGCGCCTGGTGGTATCGATTGCTCGCAATTACCTTGGCTATGGGCTTCCTCACGCCGACCTGATTCAGGAAGGCAATATCGGGTTGATGAAGGCTGTAAAACGCTTTGACCCGCAACAGAACGTGCGGCTGGTGTCGTATGCCATGCACTGGATCAAGGCTGAAATTCACGAATACATCTTGCGCAACTGGCGCACGGTGAAGGTGGCAACCACGAAGGCGCAGCGCAAGCTGTTTTTCAATCTTCGCAGCCACAAAAGCGGATACAACGCGTTCACGCCGGATGAGGTCGATAGCCTGGCGAAAGAGCTCAACGTGAAGCGCGAGGAAGTCGCGGAGATGGAAACGCGTATTTCCGGCGGTGACATCGCGCTGGAAGGTCAGATTGACGACGGCGAGAAATCGTACGCGCCTATCGCTTATCTGGCTGACTCGCACAATGAGCCGACCAACGTGCTGGCGTCGCGTCAGTTTGACAAGTTGCAGAGCGAAGGGTTGTCGACCGCGCTCGAATCGCTTGACGAACGCAGCCGCCGGATCGTTCAAGCGCGCTGGCTGGAAGTGGAAGACGACGGCTCGGGCGGCAAGACGCTGCATGACCTCGCGGACGAGTTCGGGGTATCGGCGGAACGGATTCGTCAGATCGAAGCCAGCGCAATGAAGAAGATGCGTTCGGCGTTGAACGAATACGCCTGATGTCCGGCGGGCGATAGATCGCTCGCCGAAGACTTGAAAAGCCCGCCGTCTTTCGACGGCGGGCTTTTTCTCTTGTGTGCGGGTGGCGTGCTGGCGAATACGGCGCCGGAGGTTTCCCTCGGGCGCCGCGTTTTACGCTGCTTGACAGAACCAGAACCTCGGCCGCTTAGCGCGACATCATGTGTGCGCCGACGTTATGCAGCACCCACAACGTCCCTCCGATCACGATCACCGCCACCCCGAATGCGACCATATTCCATCGTTGCGGTGACGACGTGTTCATGTACAGGAAAAACACCAGATGCACGAGGATTTGAATAAACGCGAGCACCGCGATAGCGATGATCGATTCTGTCGGCCCCATCACCTGCTGTGTGACCACGCCAAAAGCGGCGACAGTCAGCACAACCGACAAGATGAAACCGACCACATACGAACGCACGCTGCGGTGGCTCGCGCCGGTATCGATTGAATGTGCGTGTGCCATTTATACGACGCTCGTCAAATAAACAAAGGTAAAGACGCAGATCCACACGATGTCCAGGAAGTGCCAGAAGAGGCTGAGACACGTGAGACGCGTCAGATCGCGTTGAGTGATTTTCTTGTTGTCGATCACCTGGACGGCGAGGATCGCCATCCAGATCAGCCCGACCGTCACGTGGAGACCGTGCGTTCCGACGAGCGTGAAAAACGCCGACAAAAACGCACTGCGTTCCGGTCCGTAACCCTGGGCAATCAGCAAGCTGAACTCATTGATTTCCAGACCAATAAACAAAGCGCCCAACACGAACGTGACACCGAGCCAGGCCAGCAACGCGGTCGACTTGCCTTCGTGAGCGGCCAGCATGCCGAAGCCGAGCGTGATGCTGCTCAGCAACAGGATGGCGGTTTCCATCATGACGCCCGAAGCTCGAAGACGTCCTTGCCTGACGGTCCGCCCGCGAACTGATGGCCCATCACGGCGAATACCGCGAACAACGACGCAAAGATGATGCAGTCGATCATCAGGTACAGCCAGAACCCGAGCACGGCTTAGGTTCAAGCAGTCATTGCAACACCACCATTTAGGTTGCGAATATTAACTCTTCAAACGCCTTGGCTGGTGTCTTCTAATCGAGGGCTTTGCGGGGTTTGCAGTTAAGCGCGTTCGCAACTGCGGCGAGTTCTCGCTCGGAGTACCGACTAATGTCGGTGCCTTTAGCAGGCTGTTGAAATTGGGTCC
>LGTG01000026.1 GCA_001190015.1 Candidatus Burkholderia crenata | reverse complement strand
TGCCCGCTCAAGATGACTTATTCGCTGACCTTGGGATTGGACAGAAACCGGTAGGCCGCTTTCGTGTTGCACCAATCCTGAAAGGCCATCGGAATGCTCTGCCCGATACACGACCACAGGCGTTCGAGAACCAGGCGGAATCTTTTGCCAAGACGCTCATCGCGAAACCGGCTTTGTCCCGCTTCCTCGTTTAGCCACGCATTAGCATCACAGGCTTCTTCCGATGCACGCTTTCGACCGCCTCTGTTCGTCATCGCCGTCCTTCATCAACTAATCTTGCAACGACGTTAGTATAAAGCATTCGTTATTAATTCGTAGAAAAACATGAGTAATTGTAAGCGCGCGGGAACGTGTGCAGGAAGATCTCGCCCGCGGCGTCGTGGATGCCGTTTTCATGCAGTATCGACTCGATTCATTGCAGCGCCGGTTTGTCCCTCGGCGCCATGATCGCTGTCGTAAAAGATTAGTAAACCGAATCGATTGACCGAGAACCAGCGCGAGTCTTGCTGCGTGCCTTGTGCAAGCCTTGCAGCACGAGCACGCAGCGGCAGCCGCAACGTATAGACGACGCCGTAGGAGAACGCATTGCGAGCCGGACGTAGCCACTTGTGGCGCACGGGCCCGACGAGCAGCAGGTCGGGGGCATCGAAGGATTGAGGGGTGGGCGTACTCATGCTGCAAGTGCCGGTTCGCTACTGTTCGATACCGCGATGGCAGTCAGCTTCGCGGCCGCCTCCAGCCCGGACTTCAGGCCATCTTCATGGAAGCCGTAACTGGTCCATGCACCCGCGAACCACGTGTCGCGCGCGCCTTGAATCGACGGCAAAGAGCGTTGGGCCTGCACGACGGCTTGATCGAAGACGGGATGGCTGTAGGCGAACTCGCGCATTACCCGCGACGCGGCTCACGTACCGGATTCAGAGAGACGATCACCGGCGTCTTGAACGGCAACGGTTGTAGCTTGTTGATGAGGTAATGTAGGCATAACCGCGGTTCGCCGCCCAACTCGCCGGTGCGGCTTTCGTAGTTCCATGCCGACCATGCGCGCTGTGCCGGCAACAGCGAAGTGTCTGTATGCAACACCGCACGATTCGGCTCGTAGCCGATCGCGCTGAGCATGGCCGACGTCGTGCGAAGGATCGGCGAGGAGAGCCAGCGCCTGGTCGCTGTGGCACGCAAGCACGACGTGATCGAAGTGTTCCGTACCGCGCGTGCTGTCTATTTCCACGCCGTGCACGCTGCGTCTCACCGATGTCACGGGCGCGCCGACGCGGGTATCGCCGATTGCCGGGAGCATCCGCCGCACGTATTCGCGTGCGCTGCCGTTGACGGTGTGCCATTGCGGCCAGTCGTTGACCTGCAGCAGGCCGTGGTTATGACAAAAGCGGATCAGCGTGCCGACGGGAAACGCCATCATCTGCGGTGTCGAGCATGACCAGATCGCGCCGATCATCGGCAGGAGGTACCAGTCGCGGAATACCGTCGAAAACTTTTCGCGTTCGAGAAAACGACTCACCGGCTCGGCAAGTTGAGCGTCCTTGCCAGCCAGCGCCAACGCGGTGGCCGTGCGGTTGAAGCGGAGGATATCGGCAAGCATGCGCAGGAATGCCGGACGCAGCAGATTGCGGCGCTGCGTGAAAACCGTGTTCAGGCCGCTGCCCGCCCACTCCAGCCGACGGTCCGTCAGCGATACGGAGAACGACATATCGGTCGCGGTGGTGGAGACGTCGAGTTCCAGACGTCGAGTTCCTCGAACAGCTTCACCAGGTTCGGATAGGTACGGTGATTGAAGACCAGGAAACTTGTATCCACGCCGTGCGTGATGCCGTCGAGTGTCACGTCGACCGTGTTTGTATGACCGCCAAAGTAGCTGTTTGCCTCGAACAGTGTGACGTTGATACCTGCCTCGGCCTTCGCCAGCCGGTACACGCACGCTAATCCAGAAATCCCCCCTCCGATTACCGCAACTTTCATGACGTTGCTCTGTGTGTCTTGCTCTTTCTTGTCGACTGCCTGATGACTCTTTTGTCTGAAACTCCCGGCGGTTGCTCGTGCCGCGTTTAAGGTGATTTACGCAATCCCGGTCGCGATGGATGCACGCAGCCGGAATTTGACGGTTACCCGTTGATGGTGTTTTTTCCACGCTGTGGTCAATAGACTCGGGGAGTTGCACCAGGCGATGCCTGGGAAGGTGGCGATCTGGGTCGGCGGCAGCGGCCCTGCATTAAGGCGCAAGCTGTCCGACGGCGTGTTGAACGTCGCGGGGTTTGGGCCCATTGAAGAAGCTGTAGCGGAGTGGCACCATAGCGCCATGCTATGATCGACGTGCGGTTTGCTGCATCGCCTGCGTCGCATCAGGGTCGGCATCAAGGTTGATGCAGCGGGGCCGCCCGGGCGTGACCGGGTACGAAATACATGGTCCGGTCGGCGGTGTGGCGTAAAACAACGTTGCGCCTTGCGCCTGTCACGCGCGAAAAGCATGCTTCACACGATGTACTCAGCAGTTCAGCCGCTGAGGTCAGGCAAGGTGGTAACAGAGCCTCGCCGAGCAACAGGGTTTTACAAAGTATCAAAAAAGGCTTTAAACGATCTTCATCCAAGCTCGCACTTCGTACTTACCTCAGGCACAGGGTTCGCTCCTCACCCACGGTAGACATTGCAACGCAGCTTGGGCTGCACGTTTGCAACGGGCAAAAAGTCGCAGAAGGACGCGACAGGCTTTTCTTTACCGTTTTTGCATCTGAGCACCTGATTCCCACGTAAAATTGGAAACTTCGCTGCTGGCAGCGCGGATTCCCGCATGTAGCTGGCTAAAGTTACAACAGACAGAACTATCGCACTACGTTGCAAACCAGGGGTGGACTATGAGCACGATGCTTTATCCGGAACTGTATAAATCGCTGGAATCGGTTCGTTGGGACATGGAGAAAGATATTCCATGGGACAAATTCGACTCGGCGCTGCTAACCGACGAACAAACCAAGACCATCAAGATGAACGCGATCACCGAATGGTCCGCGCTGCCCGCCACGGAAATGTTTCTGCGCGACAACCACAACGACAGCGATTTTTCGGCATTCATCAGCGTGTGGTTCTTCGAAGAGCAGAAACACTCGCTCGTGCTGATGGAATACCTGCGCCGCTTCAAGCCTGAAATGGTGCCGACCGAAGCAGAACTGGACGCTGTCCGCTTCGAATTCGATCCCGCTCCCCCGCTCGAAACGCTGATGCTGCACTTCTGCGGCGAGATCCGCCTGAACCACTGGTACCGGCGCGCGGCCGAGTGGCACACGGAACCGGTGATCAAGCACATCTACGAAACCATTTCGCGCGACGAAGCACGGCATGGCGGTGCGTATCTGCGCTACATGAAGAAAGCGATGACGCAAACCGGCGATATCGCGCGCGCCGCATTCGCGAAGATCGGTGTCCTGATGGCATCGGCACGGCGCACGGAAAAGCCGCTGCATCCGACCAATCTTCATGTGAATCAGGCGCTGTTTCCGCGCGACACCATTCAGTCGCGCTTGCCGGATCCGGAATGGCTTGAATATTGGCTCGACGAACAAATTCGCTTTGACGACAGCTGGGAAAAGAAGGTCGTCGAACGGATCTTGCATAACCTGTCCATTTTGTTCGAGCGCTCATTTGCCACGGCACAGGAATTGAACAGGTATCGCAAGGAAGTGGTGTTGCGTCTGCAGGCTGCGCAAGGGGCGTCGCAACAGCCGGCCTGACCGGGGGGGAACCCGGCATGTCGTCCCTGAACAGCCCGCTGGTTGATGACCAGCGGGCTGTTTTGTTTTCGAAGGGCGTTTCCCAGGCGCAAACGCGCTTGAACGTCACAGCGCGCGCAGCCATGCATGGCACACTACGGTCCTTCCGAAGCTCTCATCGCTTACAGCCATGCCCGCTCCTTTCGAACGCAAGATCATGACGCGCGATGCGCTTGCTGCTTTACGCTCGCAATTTACGTCGCCGGTGGTTTTCACGAATGGCGTCTTCGATATCCTGCATCGCGGCCATGTGACTTATCTCGCCGATGCCAAAGCGCTGGGTGTAACGCTGATCGTCGGCGTGAACAGCGACGCGTCGGTGCGCATGCTCGGCAAGGGCGACGACCGTCCGATCAATCGCGAAGACGACCGGATGGCGCTGCTCGCCGCGCTGGAAAGCGTGGATTGGGTGGTGAAATTCGAGGAATCGACGCCGCTGGAACTGATCGGCGAACTGCATCCGGACGTGCTGGTGAAAGGCAGCGATTACGACATGGACAAGCTGGCGGAATCGGCGCTGGTGCGGAGCTGGGGCGGCAAGGCGCTGGCCATTGCGTTCGAACACGATCGCTCGACGACAGCACTGCTCAAGAAAGTGCGCACGCAGGGATAAGTGCGCAGCCGGAAAACCGCTTATTGCGCGAGCGGCGCTGCCTGCACCGCGGCCGAGGGCGCAGGACCGCCGACCACCGCCTGGTCAGCGGATTCTTCCGGGCTGATCGGGCGAACCCTTACCAGTTCCGGGTGCACTTGGCGGTCGAGATGCTGCGGCTCACGTTCACCGGCAGACGGCAGCGGTCCGAACACGCCTTGCACGACGACGAACATCAACAGATTTGCCAGGAATAAAAGGGCGAGCAGCCAGCGCAGCATGGAAAGCGCTCCATCAATCAGGTGAACGGGAAACGGCAGCTTCGGGGGCGGCTTCATACGCAATTAACGCCAGCCCCGCGAGCACGAGCGAGTCGTGGCGAGTATGCGGCACCTTTAGTGCGCTCGCCACTTCGCTGGCGCCCCCACCGCTGAGAATCAGGCGAACGTCGTTGTTCCATTGGGCGCGCAGATCTTGCCACGCCCGTTCTATCAAACCCGCCTGCGCGAGCAGGCATCCCGACGATAACGCCGTACGCGTGTCGGTCGCGAAAATGCCGCTGGATGAACTGATCGCGCGGCGGGCGGTGTCGGGCAGCAGCGTTGGCAATTGCGCCGTGTGAGTGCCGAGCGATTGCATCATCAGCAACCAACCCGGCGCGATCAGGCCCCCTGTGAACGTGCCGTCCGCCAGCAATGCTTCGAGCGTCGTCGCCGTGCCGATGGTGGCAATCAGCAGGTTCTCGCCGGGGTACGCGGCGTGCGCGCCTATCATGCCGCACCACCGGTCGCTGCCGAGCGCCGCCGGTTCCGTGTAGCGGTTCTTCACGCCCGATTGTTGCGCCTGCGCGCGCACGATCGTCCGGGGCAAGCCGGGCCAGCGTACGTCCAGCAGGGCGGCAATGCGCTCGCCCACGCGCGGGCCTGCCACGTTCGAAATCCATGCGTCCGCGGGGCGCGGCAAGCTGGACCAATCGGCTATATCCGCCAGAACGGCTTCAACGTCGACGTGTTCAAACGCACCGCCGTTCAGCGTTTCATGGGTGGCGCTTACCAGTGACCACTTGATCCGGCTATTGCCTGCATCGATGAGCAGAAACGGTGCACCACTCACGGCCCTTGCTCCGCGAGCCGCAGCGAGACGTCGCTGGTGGTGGCGGTCCTCAGGCCGGTCGGCGTATCGATCTGCAACTGGCCATTGTCGTCGATACCCACCGCCAGGCTGCGCGCCACCTCCACGCCCTGTTCCAGCAGCACCACCTCACGTTCCGCGTAGGCGTGCGCCGCCAGCCACTGCTGGCGGAACGGGCGGAAGCCATCGGCGGCAAAACGCGCCAGGGTGGCATCAAGAACGTTCAGGACGGCGGCGAGGGTATCGGTGAGATTCGCTTCGGACCACGCCCGCGACAAGGACGCCGGCGTATTGCCCGGCACGGGAAAGGCGTTCCGGCGCTGGGCTTCATCGAGTTCGGCCGCCAATTCGGCTGCGCCGTGCAGGTTGATGCCGATACCGATCACGATCGCACTAGCCCGCGGCGTGTTCCACGCGGTTTCGATCAGGATGCCGGCGAGCTTGCCGTCGTCGAGCAGGATGTCGTTCGGCCATTTCAGCGCGAGTCTTGCCGACGCCGCCAGCGGCAAGCTGTTCAGCGCCTCGAGCACGGCCGTGCCGACCGCGAGGCTCAGGCCCGCGAGTCCTTCGAGCGGCCGGGGCAACACGCAAGCCGTGGAAAACAGCAGTGCGTTGCCGGGCTGCGCAACCCACGTGCGGCCCCGGCGGCCGCGGCCCGCTGTCTGCAAGTACGCAACCCGCACGAACGGCGTGCCATCGGCGGCCTTCAGCGTCGAACGTGGGGGGAACGAGTCGGGCGCCGACGCGGATGTCTTGTTGCGGGGCTGCTCCTTGAGCTGCGCCATCAGGTCGGTATTCGTGGAGCCCGTTTCATCGACGATCTCGATCGGCCAGTCGCGCACCGGCCGCGCGGCGAGCGACATCAGCCGGTCGCGGTCGATCCGCCAGGCGGCGTCGAGCGGGAAAGACGAGTTGGATGTGTTCATATCCGCATTGTAGCGATCTGGCGCCCGGGAGCCTTGACGGGGGAAATATCCACGCCGATCGTTGCACCGTGCTTGGGCGCCGAAACCCTGGCCGGTTGGCCGACGCCCCGCGGAGATTCCATGACGCACCTTCGCTACAATGGCTTCTCCCTTGCCATCCTACCTGGAGCGTTTTCAAGCCTTGAACTTCGACACTCCGCCCGGCCTGAAGGTCGAGTCCGGTCAGCAGGGCAAGGTTGTCCGGCTTTCCGGCCAGTGGACGGCGTTCGCACTGGCGCGCGATCACGCGAGCGCCAAGCGCAGCGCGGTGGACCGGCTGCGCAGCGTCGGGCAGGAAGCAATCAGGCAGTGGGACCTGCTGCCTGTCGAACGGCTCGATCACGTCGGTGGACAGGCGCTGTGGCGTGTGTGGGGCAGGAAGCTGCCGGAGCGTGTCACCCTCTCGGACACACAAAGGGAAATCTTCGAACGGGTCGCATTGCTCGACACGAATCGTGAAGAGCCTGAGCGGATTGATCGTATCGACCCCATCACGCGCCTGGGCCTGATGCTGTTCTTGTTCTTCGAGCATCTGCAGGGTGGTCTCGCCATGTTCGGCGGCTTCGTGCTCGATCTGATCGGGATGGTGAGGCGCCCGAAGCGCATTCCGTGGACTGAAATCTCCGCGAACATCTATGCCGCGGGCACGCAGGCGCTTGGCATTACGGCGCTCGTGGCGTTCCTGATCGGTATCGTGCTGAGTTATCTGTCCGCGCAACAACTGCGCATGTTCGGCGCGAACCAGTACATCGTGAATATCCTGGGGCTTTCGGTGATCCGCGAGCTCGGGCCGGTGCTCTCGGCCATCCTTGTCGCCGGCCGCTCCGGCTCAGCCATCACCGCGCAGATCGGCGTGATGCGCGTGACAGAAGAGCTCGACGCCATGCAGGTCATTGGTATCCCGCACGGCCTGCGGATCGTGCTGCCGCGCGTGCTGGCGCTCGGCATTGCCATGCCGCTGCTGGTCATGTGGACCAACATGGTTGCGCTTCTCGGCGGCACGCTGGCGGCGAAGCTGGTATTGGGTATCGACCTGTCCTTTTTTGTGCGCTCGCTGCCGTCGGTCGTGCCGATCGCCAACCTGTGGATCGGGCTGGGCAAGGGCGTGGTGTTCGGCATGCTGATTGCCCTGGCCGCGTGCCATTTTGGCTTCCGCATCAAGGCGAATTCGCAGAGCCTGGGCGAGGGAACCACCACCTCGGTGGTGTCGTCCATCACCATCGTGATTCTTGCTGACGCCGTGTTCGCCATCCTCTTTCAGTCGGTGAGTATCTGATGTCGGCTACCCTTGCATCCGCCGTTCGCAACAAACCCACACCTGTCACCGCTGAACCGGTGGTCGAAGTCGTGGACGTGACGAAGCGCTACGGCCGTACGGTGATTCACGAGCACCTGAACCTGGAAGTGCGGCGCGGCGAGATCCTCGCGCTGCTCGGCGGATCGGGCTCCGGCAAGACCACGCTCGTGCGACAGATGCTCGGGCTGGAGTCGCCCACATCGGGCACTATCCGCGTGCTCGGCGACGAGTGGGCGAACATGGACGACGAAACCGCGCGCATCCTGCGCACGCGCTCCGGCATGATGTTCCAGCAGGGTGCGCTGTTCTCGTCGCTGTCGGTGTACGACAACATCGCACAGCCGTTTCGCGAACTGGGCAAGATTCCGGAGGAGCTGATCCGCGAGTTCGTGATGCTCAAGCTCGAGATGGTCGGGCTGTCGTGCAAGAACATGAGCAAGATGCCGTCGGCGTTGTCGGGCGGCATGGTCAAGCGTGTGGGCATCGCGCGGGCCATCGCGCTTGAACCCGAACTGCTGTTTCTCGATGAACCCACGGCGGGGCTGGACCCGAAGGCGTCGGACGAATTCGTCGACCTGATCGCGACGCTGCACCGGGCCCTCGGGCTGACCGTGGTTCTAGTCACCCATGACCTCGACACCATGGTCGCGCTGTCCACGCGGGTGGCTGTGCTGGCCGAGCGGCGCGTGCTGGTGGCGGCTCCTGTGAAGGAGGCGGTAGCCGTGGATCACCCGTTTATCCGCGAATATTTTCTCGGGCGGCGCGGCAGGCGTGCGCTGCAAGCGCTGCCGCCCGAGCGCCGCGCAAAATTGCCGGCGGTCGCGCTGGAAAACGCGCCATGCGGTCCCGCGCTTTAACCGTTCCAGGCGGTCTCGTGGAAATTATTCCGGGCAGCTCTCAGGGAAGCTCTGGAAGATCGTATTAAAAAAAGGAACCTGCTGATGGAAAACAAATCTCATGCTTTCTGGGCCGGTCTGTTCACTATCGGGCTGTTGGCCGCTACCGGCCTCGCGGTGTTCTTTTTCAACGTGGACCGCACCGTGCGCGTGCCGTACGACCTCGTCGCGCGCACCAATGTGACGGGTTTGTACACGGACGCCGACGTCCGGTACCGCGGGCTTGGCGTGGGCAAGGTGGAATCCATCAAGTTCGATCATGAAAATCCGGGGCAGATCCGCATCCGGATCGAGGTCGACAAGAACGCGCCGATCACGCAGTCCACCTTCGCCACGCTCGGTTTTCAGGGCGTGACGGGGATTGCATTCGTGCAACTCGACGACACCGGCAAGAATCCCATGCCGCTGCCGTCATCAACACAAAAGGTCGCGTCGCTGCCATTGCGGCCGGGTTTGTTCGATCAGTTGCAGCAACGTGGCGACATCCTGATCAAAAAGTTTGAACGGATTGCCGACGATGCAGACAGATTCCTGTCCGACAACATGCGCGATCAGGTGCTGCAGACCGCGAAGAGCTTGCAAGGCGCCGCTGACGGTATTGCTGTGCTGAGCAAGCAGGTGGGCCCGGTAGCGGAGCAACTGCCGCGCACGCTGGATCAACTGGATCGGACACTCGCGTCGACCAATGCGCTTGCGAACAGCTTGAGCCGGGCGGACGGCCCGTTTGTCACCAACATGAACAAGGCGAGTGAGGCGGCTGAACGCGCAGGTCACGTGATGGACGAAGTCAACGAGTCGTTGCAGGAAATGACGGCGCGAGTGGGTTACGAGACCTTGCCGCGTGTGAATTCTCTGGCCGACGACGTGGGCAGTGCGGCGCGTTCGGTGGATCGCGCCGCCGAGACTTTCAACCGGAACCCGCGCAGCGTGCTGTTTGGCGCGCCGCAGCCTGCGCCGGGGCCCGGCGAGCCGGGTTTCCAGTGGCCGTCGGCACCGTCGAAATGAAGTCGTAAAACATTGCGCAGAACCATCGGCACCGGATCCGCTGCTCGCAGGAATTTGGCGGACTAGAGTTCGATGTCCGAGCGTTTTTGATCTTGAAATAGGGAACTGTGATGCCAAACACGATCTCGCAGGCGATGCGCTTATCCAAGCGCGCTGCGCGCCCGCTGCCGCGGGCGCGCTCCGGTTTTGCCAGCCTGGCTGTCGTAGCTGTTGCTGCCGTACTGGCGGGTTGCGCGTCAGGGCCGCCCGCGGCCGTGACGAATATCCGCTATGACCTGGGCGCACCCGCGCCGCTGGCCAACACCATGAACATGCCGCCGGTAAAGGTGCTGGCGATAAGTGCAGCGAAGAACCTGGATACGGACGCGTTCGTGTATCGGCTGAAATATGCCGATGCCCAGCGCACTGGCAGTTATGCGGACAGCCGCTGGACCATGCCGCCCGCGGAGTTGCTCACGCAGCGCCTGCGCGCGACGCTCGCCTCGCGCGGGCCGGTGCTGACCGGCGCCGACCCGGTACGCGCACCCATGTTGCAGGTCGATCTGACGGACTTCGAGCAAGTCTTCGATGCCCCCGAGCAAAGCCACGGCGAGGTCTCGGCGCGGGTGACGTTGTCGCAGCATGGGCAGGTGATCAGCCAACGCACGTTCATCGCGCGGGCGCTTTCGTACACGGCTGATGCCGTCGGCGGCGCGCTTGCGCTTGCCGCCGCGTCCGACGACCTGATCGCGCAGATGGCCACATGGCTCGGTGTGCAGCCGCTGGTCGCGTCTCAGTGACAGCGTTGAAAGCCGCGAACGCGCCCGGGACCGTGCAGTGACTGCCATGCATGTCGACGAGGCGTGCAGCGCCATAGGGCAAGGACAAGGGCGGCGCACATGATCGTCAAGCACTGGCAGCGTCGGCCGTTCGCGCTTTCGCGCCAGGCGCTGGCGGGTCTATACGATGCTGGTGGTCTACGGTTCGCTGTATCCGTTTTCCGGCTGGCGTTCGCTTGGAATCGGCCCGTTCGCGTATCTGTCCGATCCGCTGCCGCAATATCAATATCTCACCGCGTTCGACGTCATCACCAACGTGCTCGGTTATATGCCGTTCGGCGCGCTGGCCGTGCTCGCGCTGTATCCGCGCTGGCGCGGCGCGCTCGCGGCGGGTGCGGCGTTTATCGCCGGGACGATGTTGTCCGGCACGATGGAAGCCGTGCAAATCTATCTGCTCACGCGGGTGGCATCGAATCTCGATTTGGCCGCAAATGCGCTTGGCTCACTGCTGGGCGTCGCGCTTACCGCGCCCGCCACCAGCATGCTGCTCAATCGCGGCTTGCTACGGCGCATGCGTTTCATGTGGTTCGAGCGCGATGCCGCGTACATGATCGGCTTGTCCGGGCTCTGGCCGTTTGCCACGATGTATCCCGCGCCGTTCCTGTTCGCTGTCGGCGATTTGCCGCGCGTGCTGTGGCTGCGCATCGACCCGGTCATGCACAAGATGCACTGCTCGCGTGGAGCCCTGTAACGTGGAACGTCGCGGCATGGCCGGCGCATCTCGGCGCAATGCTCCCCGGCGACGCGTGGAAAACGCTCATCACTTCGTCCAACCTGTTTGCCGCGCTGGTGCTGGTGAACCTGCTGCCGGTGAATCCTTACTTCGACATCGTGCTCGCCGACTGGCGCCAGGGGCGGTACCTGTATTTCAACGGTCTTTCGCAGTGGCTTGCGTGGGTGTGGCCGTATGCCGCACTTGGCTAGCATCGACTGCGGAGCGCGCATTTCTTGCCCGGTGGCGTGACGGCGACGAAAAGCGCCGGTCGTTATAATCGGCCAAAATCGACACAAAATCCCCACGAATCGAACATCTTCCGGCCAAGCCCATGGACCCGTTCTACAAATATCACGTGTTCTTCCGCCTCAACCAGCGCGACCCCGACGCTGCGCGTCCGAGTTGCGCGAATTGCAATGCCCAGGCCATGCAGGAGTACGCCAAGAAGCGTGTGAAACAGCTCGGGCTCGCCGGCGACGGCAAGGTGTGCATCAACAAGGCCGGTTGCCTCGAGCGCTGCGAACTGGGGCCAGTCGTGGTCGTGCATCCCGAAGGGACCTGGTACACCTATGTGGATGAAACGGATATCGATGAAATCGTCGATTCACATCTGGTGAACGGCAAGATCGTCGAGCGTTTGCTGATCGATCAGCCCGTCGCCTGAGGGCTCACGCAATGAACGTACAGACCGACAGGTTTCTGATCGACGGGCCGGTGGGCAAGATTGAAGTTGCGCTGGATCGTCCCGCCGACGGCGCACCCACCCGAGGCATTGCGCTGGTCGCTCACCCGCACCCGCTGTACGGCGGGACGCTGGACAACAAGGTGGCGCAGACCCTCGCGCGCACGCTCATGCAACTTGGGTACATCACGTATCGCTCGAACTTCCGGGGCGTGGGTGAAACGCAAGGCGAGCACGACAACGGCACGGGCGAACGCGACGACTTGCTGGCCGTGGTCGTGCGCATGCGAGCGCAACCGGGGCAGGCTGATGTTCCCTTGGTGCTCGCCGGCTTCTCGTTCGGCACCTTCGTGATGTCGCATGTGGCGAAGCATCTGCGCGAGTCAAGCGAGGCCATTGAGCGGATGGTATTCGTGGGCACGGCGGCGAATAACTGGCAGGTCGCCGAGGTACCCGACAACACGCTCGTGATCCACGGTGAAGTGGACGATACCGTGCCCATTGGCTCCGTTTATGATTGGGCGCGGCCGCAGGAATTACCCGTGGTCGTGATTCCCGGCGGCGAGCATTTCTTTCATCGCAAGCTGCACGTGCTGAAGAAGATTATCGTCGACGCATGGCGTTGAGTTCGCCTCGGTTTCACGCTTCACCGATACAAACCCTCTGTTGAATAAACGCGCGGCGCAAGGCTTTCAAAGACTTTGCGCCGCTACCGTTTTTATCCCCTTATTCACGAATCCCCGGCACATCAAGCCACTTTCGCGGCAAAAGCGGTTTGGCGCGCGCGTATAATGGCGCTAGACTTTTGCGCGACCGCCTGTCGGTTCAGCGCTCGCCGTAGCGCATGCTGCACGTGTCCGGCATTGAATCTTGCGGGCATGCAAAGCCCATGCGCCGCTCGAGTATCGAAGCGCGCGGAGGTCAGTCCAGCGAGCGTTTTATGCCGCGCCGGCGGATTAAGGATTCGACCGGACTGTGTCGGGTTTGTCTTGAGTTTTACTGTGTTGCTCGCCTTATGCCGTGGGTTAAAACTGTCCGCCATTCAGCGGTGGTTCGAACACGATTAAAAAGCCGTCAAACGTAAACCGATGCAACCCGGGCGGTCCTGGCGGGTCCAATTAATCCAGCTATTACTGTGCGACATCCAACGATGTCGCTCACCCAAGCGTCTACTGGACTGACCATCCGCCTGACAACCCGCGCGTTGCGTGTTTCCTTGAAGGGAACGCCTGACTCGCCGATGTTTTTTCTGCCGATCCGAACCTATACGCTTTTCCCCTTCAAGCTTGTCCTTCGTCGCTCCTTCCTGCATTCACTGCGCTGTCACTGCCGCTATCGTCTTGCCTGCGACGCTTGTCGCGGCGAGCGCATTTGCACAAGTGCCGCCGCCCGATGTCACGGCGCGCTCGTGGGTTCTCGTCGATGCAACCAGCAACCAGGTGCTCGCTTCCGGCAACCCGGACGAGCGCTCGGAGCCGGCGTCGCTGACCAAGCTGATGACCGCTTATCTCGTCTTCGACGCGCTCAAGTCGAAGAAGATCAACGTGGAAAGAAGACATCATGACGCGCCATCAGTCGCCTTCCGGGATCACCTGCGGGCTCGACTTCCTGATCCCGGACAACTGGTCCGCCGAGCAAGCGCTCGCCATCGTCGAACTCATCGACGATCTACGCGAGCGGATCTGCACGCACTACCAGCTCGCACTGCACGAGCTACAGCGCGAACAACGCGCGCCTCCCGTGAACGCTCGCCTGACCGATGTCGACGATCCATTCTGAGCACGAGCAGGCCGACAACCACGGGCTAGCAGCAACGGCCCCTGGTCAACTTCGCTTCTAT
>LGTG01000324.1 GCA_001190015.1 Candidatus Burkholderia crenata | reverse complement strand
CCCGAATGCCAAGCGTGGTGCCACAAGGAGCGTTGCAAGCACCGTACGGCGCCGGGCTGGCGCCTGCCAAAACCACTCGGCGAACCCGCAATTCAGCAGCAAATTGCATGTGCAAACCTCTTGAACACTGCTTCGGTCGTCATGACGGGGCGCTTTTCAATAGCCTGCTAGAGATAAGGTAGCCCAGAAAGCGACCACCCCACAGTCGCTTTCCGAATCGCCCGAAAATCAATCCGAGTCATAAACCGTCGACCCTTTCGTCTCCTTTACAAACAGCATCCCAATCACGAACGTCGCCAAGGCGATCACAATCGGATACCACAGTCCCGAGAAAATATTCCCCTCGCGGCCACGATAGCAAACGCCGTCGCTGGCAAGAACCCGCCGAACCAGCCATTGCCAATGTGATAAGGCAGCGACATCGACGTGTACCGGATCCGCGCCGGGAACATCTCAACCAGCATCGCGGCAATAGGCCCATAAACCATCGTCACGAAGATCATCATGATGGTCAGGATCACAATAGCCATCGGCCAGTTGATCCGCGCCGGATCAGCCTTCGCCGGATAACCCGCCGACTTCAGCGTGCCAGCCAGCGTCTTGTCGAACGCGGCGCCTTTCTCCTTCGCATCGGCAGCCTTGCCGTCGTACGTATCCACCACGGTGCGCCCACCTTGACCTGCGCGATCGTCCCGGCCGGAGCGGCCACGTTTTCGTAGTTCAAATCGGCCTTCGACAACGCGCTCTTGGCAATATCGCAGGAGCTCGTGAACTTCGATGTCTCCACCGGGTTGAACTGGAACGAACATTCGTCCGGATTGGCAATCACGCTGATCGGCGCCTTGGCTGTCGCGGCTTCCAGCGTCGGATTCGTCGTGTAGTGAGCCAGCGCATGGAAAAGCGGGAAGTACAACAGCGCGGCAATCAGGCAGCCGGCCATGATGATCGGCTTGCGCCCGATCTTGTCCGACAGCGACCCAAAGAACAGGAAGAACGGCGTCCCGATCAACAATCGGCATAGAGGAGACGACCATAAGGCCGTACCCCTGCCACATCACCCGGCATGCGGGTCCGCACCGGGCGGTTCGAGAAGTTGAGGTTGTGAGTCGAGGCAAACCCAACTGGTCAAAGTAGGCGATGGGCAACACACTGTTGAGTAGCTTGCCGCTATTGCGCCACCAGCGGCGACTGTTTGCCGCCACCTGTCGCGCGATTTCAGCAGACGCTCCCAACACGCGCAGTTCCCGGTAGATGGTCGTACCACCGGCGCCAATGCTTGAGCTGAATGGCCCGCAACCGGTGACGCA
>LGTG01000323.1 GCA_001190015.1 Candidatus Burkholderia crenata | reverse complement strand
CGATCCGAACCGCCGTGTACGGACCCGTACGCACGGTGGCGTGGGAGGAGTCGGGCCGCGGGCCTGCCCCTATCCCGATTTTTGCTTGATGCTGTCCCAGCGGTGTTCTCCAAACAGTCGAGTGCCCATGGCCGTATGCTGCGCTGAATGGTCGCCCTGCAAGCGCACAAACTCTCGTATCTTCGCGTGGCATAACCAGCGGTTAAACCCGATTTGGAAGCCATCGTCAGCCTTATGCGCCGTCGCCTCGTCCGCAAGTTCGGCAGCCTCATCGGATTGCTTGCGATCCTGATGATCGCGCTCGCTCCGGCCGTGTCGCAAGCACTTGCCTCCGGCGCGCAGCCCGGGATAATCCTGAGCGCGTTTTGCTCGGCAAACATCACCGACCTCGCAGACCGGCACTGACAAACCCATCCCTTCTCAGCATTCCGCCGCAGGTCATTGGAACGCATGCGGGTACTGTAATCTCGCGGCGCATTCACCCGCAGCACCACTCGGCGCAAGTGCATATCACGCGCACGCCACATTGGGATCGTTGCCCGATAGCGCCCCTGCACAACTCTTCCCGCCGTATGCGCTCGTCTTCGCTGCACAGCCTCGTGCACCGCCAGTCTTCGTCTGATTCTTCTTCGCATTGCCGCCAGTTGCATGGCCGGCACTCATCATTCGCATCATCCGGATCAAACAAGGTCACACAGGATCAGCATGAACACGTCCCTCATAAACATGGTGAAGCATGGCGGCCTGAGTGCCCTGCTTCTCGCCACCGCCCAACTCGCTTTTGCGCATGCGCATCCGACACAGCAAACGCCCGCGCCTGACGCAACCGTCGAAGCACCGCATGAGGTTAGCCATCGATTTCACGGAAGGTCTCGAATCCGCATTCAGCACGCTCTGACTGTGGTCGATGCAGCGGACAAGCAGGTCAACAGAGCAAAATCGGCCGTCGATGCGAACAACAAGAAACATATGAGCGTCGCGCTCGGCGATCTCAATATGGGCCCGTATCAAGTGAAATGGACGGCCGTGGCGGATGACGGCCATCGTACGCAAGGCCATTACCTGTTCAATGTAAAGTGAGCTGACCATGAAAACCAACACACTGATTCAAACCGGTTTGCTTTCCTTATGCGCCCTTGCGGCGTCCGGCGCACAAGCCGCAACGCTCGATGTGCACGATTGCTGGATCCGTTCGATGCTGGCTAAATTGCCGTCGTCGGGCTACTTCGTGATATCGAATAGCGGCGATAAGCCCGCTACCCTTACCGGCGCCGCAACGCCCGCGTTCGGCATGGCGATGTTGCATAAATCGACCAGTAACGGCAGTACATCGACCATGTCGATGGTCGGATTCCGCCGAGGTGCCCGCGCACGGCGAACTCGCGTTCGCCCCGAGCGGTTATCTCACCTGATGCTCGAAGACACGCCCAAAGCCGTTGAAGGTCGGATCGGCGATCCCGCTGAAGCTGACATTCGCGGATCAGTCGAGCATCGAGACCACATGCTTGGTGAAGCCGGCGTCCACGTTGGGTAAGTAAGCGCAGCACTAATGGGGACGACCATAAGGCCGTACCCCTGCCACATCACCCGGCATGCGGGTCCGCACCGGGCGGTTCGAGAAGTTGAGGTTATGAGTCGAGGCAAACCCAACTGGTCAACGTAGGCGATGGGCAATACGCTGTTGAGTAGCTTGCCGCT
>LGTG01000322.1 GCA_001190015.1 Candidatus Burkholderia crenata | reverse complement strand
CCATGTCGAGTTCTCCGGCTTACTCGCCGCTCCTTTCCGTTTGGGCCTTCAGGCGTCGCCGCCCTAATATGCCCGCTGCTGACTCCTGTCGGGCGCTCAGCGGTCCTTGCGAACCGCTCAGTCCTGAGTCCAGGACACCCGGCAGGCCTCCCGAAGTAAGCTCAACCGCCTTCACCGCACACCTGCTAGGTTTACCACCCCAGCCCTTGATGGTTATGGACTTCACGATCCATTGCTCGCTCGCCCGCCTGGGTAGGCCTCACACCCGATTTCTGTTCGTCAGGTCGCGGCTTTCACGCTTCCTTCAGATCCCGCCTAGCGACAACGCCCTTGCGTTTCGCTAGCCCTTCACCACCATCAGGTTGGACAGGGGACTTACACCCTCAAGCTGTTGCGCATGCTCGGCGCACAATGAAAAACGCGCCCGGCCTGTGTGGCGGGGCGCGTTTCGAGGATCATCAGTTACGTTGTCGATCTGCTCTGGGCTGCTCAGGCTTTCTTGTTATAAGCGTTGCACCAGCCTTTCGATGCGACCTGCTTGCCGGCGAACATCGGGCAGCCTGCGAACGCGTCCGTGGCTTTGCCTTGATAGAACGAGCAATTGCCGCAATCCTCGCCGGCGATGTAACGCGGGAATTTGGCTTTATCGACAGTTGTGGCGTCGAGCTTGTAGCCGAGGCTTTGCGCCATGGGATCCGACTCCGCCAGTTTGACGGGATCGGCGAATGCGGTGCGCGATACCGCCAGCGCCGATGCCACGCCAATGCTCGAAATCAGGAACGTGCGTCGTGATGACTTCATGAGAATGTGCTCCGTTGTATTGGGGGTGTGCGCCGTTCTTATCGACGACGGTCTCCAAAGCATATCAACGCGAAGCACGACAATCTAAGTCAAATCTTATAGTATAGGTAAGCGATGATGAAAAGTCGCAGCGGGTTTGCCCTGCATCAAGTCAGCTCACGTCACCTCACACCCTCAACCCAGCATTTTCGCGACCTTCTCGGCAATCGCGAGCGAAGCCGTCAATCCGGGCGGATGTCGGCGTAAAAACTGGCGGCGCGCTACGGATCGACGGCGTAATCGATCTTCTGGATCCATTCCACGTCCGGACCGAACTTGGCCTGCCCGCCCATATCGAGGGTGAGATGCACGCCGAGCCCGACTTCGTTCGACATCGGGTAAATTAGGCGCTCGAATGGCGTCCCGCCGCTCACGGTGAAGTAATTGCCCTTCGCGAAATACAACGGCGGCACATGACGCGCATCGAGTCCGCGGATAGTGCGCGCGATCTGGTTCGCCGAGAGCCCCGCGCTGTTGATCACGCAGCCCGCCTGGAAGCGCATTGGCGCCTCGCCTCCGGTTTCCACAATAAACGAGCTGTCGCGCACATCAATATCCGTCACCGGCGTGTGAAACGCCACGGTCGCGCCGTCGCGTTCCGCATCGCCTTGCAACGTGAGCATGAATTGATGGCTATCGATAATGCCGGTCTGAGACAACACCGCTTCCACGCACTGGAGTTGCGGCTCCATCTCCATGGCTTCGGCGCCGCTCACGCGCACCAGGTCGGTCACTCCGTTTTCGATAGCTTTTTGCTGAATGGCCGCGAGTTGCGGCAATTGATTACGCGCCGTGGCGACGATTAATTTGCCGCCGCGGTTGTACAAGACGCCGTGGGCGTCGCAATACTCGTAGAGCATCGTAGGTGTCGCGTCGGTATGGCCAACCGCACAAAAAACGCAATAAAGCGCGCGGGACGGTCATGCAGGCTAAGCCTAGAATAGTAAGATGGACAGAATCGAATGTGTGGTGATTGGCGCTGGTGTGGTCGGACTCGCCGTCGCGCGGGCGATGGTCGCGCGCGGCCGCGAGGTAATCGTGCTCGAGGCAGGCGAAGCGGTCGGGACTGGCAAGAGTTCGCGCAATAGATCCACGCGGGCCTCTCTCTATTACCCGCGCGGCTTGCTGAAGGCCGACCTCTGCATGCGCGGCCGGGCAATGCATAATTTTCCGAAATAATCCGGGCCGAATCGGGAAATATGGCTTTTTTGCCCGAAAAAAGTCAGTTTCAGGCCATATTTCGACAGGTTTTTGCAGATTTCTCTAAAACGCCCGGTCAGAACCCGATCGGTTTCTTCCGGCTATCATTGCCAAATTCGATGTCTCGAGCCTGCACTTGGTGCCGGTTATTAATACGCGCATTGCCAAAAGCATTGAGCATTGCGCGCCGCATGGCTCGCGGGGAAACCCTGGTCAACGAGTCGAGCGGCGCATCGACCAGGGTTTCCGGAAAGCGTGCGCCCCACGCGTGTGCACTGCGGATCTCGTCATAAATCGACTGGGCGATACGACGCGCGCCATCGCGATCCGGCGGCGCGATCTCGTACACGTTCATCCGGTTCAGCAACGGCTCGGGAATCGTGTTTGCCTGATTCGCTGTCGCAACCCAGACCACATTGCCTGTGTTGATCGATATTTCAGCGAATTCATCGATGAAACTTTGCGCCGTATCGTGTTCCAGCAACGCGTAAAGCGCGCCGAGCGGGTCGTATTGGGCGTCGCCGGTGGCTTTGTCGATTTCGTCGACAGTCATCATCACCCGGATTGGCGTAACTGCCGTTCACGAGCGCATCGAACACTTTCCCCGGCTTCGCGTTACGCCATTGCGCCGACGCGCCCGACAGGTGTGAACGGCGGTCAGAAAGCGACGCCAGATGGCGTCGTCGATCAGAAATGCGAAACGTGCGCCGCACGCTCACGGTACGGGCCGATGCACAGCAAGTCCGCATTCTCGACGGCGCCAATTTGCTCGCCACCCATGAGCGTAGTTACGATCGCGGCGTACAAATCGAAATTGCAGCGCACATCGAAG
>LGTG01000321.1 GCA_001190015.1 Candidatus Burkholderia crenata | reverse complement strand
CGCGTATCCGTGGTCACTCTTTTCAACGCCTGCCTCAGCTTCTCCCGTTCACATATTTCTTCCATCAGTCGGTCGCAAGCCGACGGGCTTTTAGACTCGGGGTTCGCCGCCACAGGTTCAACCCTTCGGACGGCGGTCATCCGGGCTTCACCCAGATCTCCAGCGCCAAGGACGCGATGCGTTTTCTGCTGCGCTCCCATGTCGAGTTCTCCGGTTTATTCGCCGCTCCTTTCCGTTTGGGCCTTCAGGCGTCGCCGCCCTAATATGCCCGCTGCTGACTCCTGTCGGGCGCTCAGCGGTCCTTGCGAACCGCTCAGTCCTGAAGTCCAGGACACCCGGCAGGCCTCCCGAAGTAAGCTCAACCGCCTTCACCGCACACCTGCTGGGTTTACCACCACAGCCCTTGATGGTTATGGACTTCGCGGTCCATTGCTCGCTCGTCCGCCTGGGTAGGCCTCACACCCGATTTCTGTTCGTCAGGTCGCGGCTTTGCTACACGGCTTCCTTCAGATCCTGCCTAGCGACAACGCCCTTGCGTTTCGCTAGTCCTTCACCACCATCAGGTTGGACAGGGGACTTACACCCTCAAGCTGTTGCGCATGCTCGGCGCACAATGAAAAACGCGCCCGGCCTGTGTGGCGGGGCGCGTTTCGAGGATCATCAGTTACGTTGTCGATCTGCTCTGGGCTGCTCAGGTTTTCTTGTTATAAGCGTTGCACCAGCCTTTCGATGCGACCTGCTTGCCGGCGAACATCGGGCAGCCTGCGAACGCGTCCGTGGCTTTGCCTTGATAGAACGAGCAATTGCCGCAATCCTCGCCGGCGATGTAACGCGGGAATTTGGCTTTATCGACAGTTGTGGCGTCGAGCTTGTAGCCAAGGCTTTGCGCCATGGGATCCGACTCCGCCAGTTTGACGGGATCGGCGAATGCGGTGCGCGATACCGCCAGCACCGATGCCACGCCAATGCTCGAAATCAGGAACGTGCGTCGTGAGGACTTCATGAGAATGTGCTCCGTTGTATTGGGGGTGTGCGCCGTTCTTATCGACGACGGTTTCCAAAGCATATCAACGCGAAGCAAGA
>LGTG01000320.1 GCA_001190015.1 Candidatus Burkholderia crenata | reverse complement strand
GCTGTCGCCGGGTGCTGTGCGCCTTCGTTTTCGACAGCGAAATTCTTTCGCCTCTTCCTCAAAACGATCGTCGTGTCCCGTTTATTCATGCCAGCCTGATTGAACTCGATAAAACCTTGCGCGACGCGGGCGGCGGCCTGATGGTGCGGCACGGCGTGCCGTCGCACGAGATCCCGGCGCTGGCTCGCGAATGCGGCGCTGACGCGGTATTCACGAATCGCGACTACGAACCGTCAGCAAAGGCGCGAGATGAGGATATCGGTAAAAAACTGGCCAGCGCGAACGTGGCGTTTTTCACGTTCAAAAACCAGGTCATTTTTCATCAGGACGACGTGCTGACAGGCGCGGGCAAGCCGTATACCGTGTTCACGCCCTATAAGCGCAACTGACTCGCCTCCCTCACGCCGGATGCGTTGAAGCCGTATGCATCGGAAGAAAATCTTGGCCGGCTAGCGCGCCCGCCGGCTGGCGTGAAGCACGACGGCATTCCGTCGCTGGAATCGCTTGGATTCAGTGCCGCGTACGCGCCCGCGTTGCCGGCCGGATCGAGCGGCGCGTACCAGCTCTTCGACGATTTCCGCGACCGCATGGCCGATTACGACCGCACGCGCGACTTTCCTTCCGTCAAGGGTCCGAGCTATCTCAGCGTGCATCTGCGGCACGGCACGATTTCCATTCGCTCGCACTGCTCACGACGCTCAGCGCCACGGCGACCGCGGTGCAGAAACGTGGCTGTCCGAATTGATCTGGCGCGACTTCTATTTTTCGGTGCTGCACTATTTCCCGTATGTCGGCATGCCGGGCGACCACAAGGCGTTCAGGCCGGAGTACGACCGTATCGAGTGGGAAACAGGAGATGCTGCCGATGCCAATTTCGCCGCCTGGTGCGAAGGCCGGACGGGTTACCCGCTAGTCGATGCTGCAATGCGCCAGATCAATCAGTCGGGTTACATGCATAACCGCTTGCGAATGGTCGTGGCGAGTTTTCTCACCAAAGATCTGGGGCTTGACTGGCGGCGCGGGGAGCAATATTTCGAGTCACTGCTGAACGACTTCGAGCTGTCATCGAATAATGGCGGGTGGCAATGGGCGTCGTCGAGCGGTTGCGACGCACAGCCGTATTTCCGCATTTTCAATCCGGTCACGCAGTCAGAGAAATTCGATACCCGGGGCAAGTGCATCCGTCATTACGTGCCGGAACTCGCAGCGCTGCCGGATAAAGACATCCATGCGCCGTGGAAAGCAAAACCAGATGCGTTGAAGGTAGCGAAGATTTCGCTGGGCGCTGACTATCCGATGCCAGTCGTCGATCACGATACCGCGCGCAAAGTCACGCTCGCGCGGTATGCCGCGGTCAAGTAGTGCAGTTAAGCCGACGCTTACGCTTACGCACGAATTCTGCTGCTAATAAGCGTGAGCGAAAAAACTATCGCGCGACAGCAATACCTCTTTCGATCATCGCAGTCAGCGCCGCCACCGACGCCCCGCCCTCCGAAGGCGCAATTCCCGCCGCAGCCCGATGCAGCATTGCACCCAGCGCTTGAGCGCCTTCTCGGAAATCGCGGCATCGAGCGGTGAGCTCTCTGGCGTTGTCTGCGCCTCGTACACAATCCGCCGCCACGCGAGCCCAAGCGTGCCGGCCAGCAACGCGAGACATAACCCAGCCCTATCGCACACGCCGCCACACCCAGCCAATATGCCGCGTCGGCTGCCTTGAGCGCAACAGCCACGTCAATGCGCCCAGATCGCGCGTGAAAGCATCACGCGCCTGCTCCGCATTGTGCTCCCACGCTTCCTCGGACGCCTGCGACGCCGCAACGTGCCAGTCCACGGTCAGGCCATAATCGCGCAACACATCGACCTGAACCGAATCCTCTGCCGACGCGCCGTATAACGCGAAATCATGCCACAGCAGCGCCAGCGCGGCGCGCACCAGCGACTTGGCGCGGGCGACAAACCGTGCGCCTGGTCGGCCAGAACCAGATTGAAGCGAGCGTACAGACGACGCGCGTCGGCAGCGTTATCGTCATCGGGCTTGTAACCGCAATGCTCCGACAACGGCGAATTCAACCGGTCGTTGCAACATCTCGAAATTTGAAGGTGTTAAATGGGGCGACCGCGGGGCTGG
>LGTG01000319.1 GCA_001190015.1 Candidatus Burkholderia crenata | reverse complement strand
CTCGACCGAAGCTGCAGATCGCGCCGTGCCAGGTCACTGGGAAGGCGACCTGATCATCGGCCTGAACAGCTCTGCGATTGGTACCTTGGTTGAACGAACAACCCGCTTCACCATGCTTCTACATCTTCTACCAGGCCACGGCTCCGGTGCACCACTGAAGAACGGGCCGGCGTTAGCTGGTCACGGAGCCAAGGCTGTGCGCAATGCTATCACCGCGAAGATGGCCATGCTGCCTGACTACTTTTGCAAATCGCTGACTTGGGATCAGGGAGCCGAAATGGCGCAGCACTCGCAGCTAAAGATCGACACAGGTTTGTCGATTTATTCTGTGATCCACGAAGTCCGTGGCAGCGTGGGACTGACGAAAACACTAACGGGCGGCTCCGACAGTATTTCCCTAAAGGTACCGACATTAGTCGATACTCCAAGCAAGAACTCGACGCAGTTGCGAACGCGCTTAATTGCAGACCACGCAAAGCCCTCGATTGGAAGACACCAGCCGAGGCGTTTGAAGAGTTAATATTCGCAACCTAAATGATGGTGTTGCAACGACTGCTTGAACCTAACAGGCTGTTGAAAAGCGCCCCGTCATGACGACCAAAGCAGTGTTCAAGAGGTTTGCACATATGCAATTTGCGCTGAATTGCGGGTTCGCCGAGTGGTTTTGGTAAGCAATGCGCAAGCACGCCAGCCGGGCGCCGTACGGTGTTCGCACCATGGCGGCTCATTACAACGCTCCTTGTGGCACCACGCTTGGCATTCGGGCCATGCGGGTCAGATTGCTCGGGGCCATCGTCAGCTTGAAGTGTTGGTTAACGCACTTGATGCCGCGATAGACCGTC
>LGTG01000318.1 GCA_001190015.1 Candidatus Burkholderia crenata | reverse complement strand
CGCGAATCGATCCACGTCAGGTTCGGCTGGAAACGCAGCGCTGCGTCGAGCGATCGTTCGATCAGCGACGATTCCACGATCCACGCCAATTGCGGCACGGCAGCCTGAAATGCGGAAAAATGCAGCTCGGCGAAGGCATCGCCGAAGACGCGCATATCCAGCACCGGCCCGAGCTTGTCGCGCTCCAGCGCTTGCCACACGCGCAGTCGTTCCAGCAGCGCCTGCGAGCTCGACGACAGCGCGTAGATACGGGAATCGAAGCTGTCGGCGGCGGGCGCGGCCGCAGCGGGCGTTGCCAGCAGCGCCGTGCGCAGGCCGGATTGCGTCAGCACAAGCGCCGCCGTCTTGCCGACGAGTCCGCCGCCGACCACGACCGTATGAAAATTTCGTGATTGGAAAGTCATACGGCCATTATAGCCGCCGGGGTAGGCCGGGATTCGGTGCGCAATGCGGTGTTTCAGCGGGTGCGGCGCCCTGTAGCTGCCGTTCCCGGCCGCCCAGCCGACCCGCCCGTGGCGCTACAATAGCGGATTTTCCGGCCCGCACGACGTGGCCGCCCGCTATGCGCGTGGGTCCCCGGGGGTTGGAACCCGCGACACGCGCATCCAGCGTTGACCCACGCGGCGCACGCCGTTTCACCAGTTCGAAGGATTCCATGAGCCTCCAATGCGGCATCGTCGGCTTGCCTAACGTCGGCAAGTCCACACTGTTCAATGCACTGACCAAGGTCGGCATCGCCGCCGAAAACTATCCGTTCTGCACGATCGAGCCGAATGTCGGCGTGGTCGAAGTGCCGGACCCGCGGCTGGCGGCGCTCTCGGGAATCGTCAATCCCGAGCGCGTGGTGCCGGCCATTGTTGAATTCGTCGATATCGCGGGCCTCGTGGCCGGCGCGAGCAAAGGCGAAGGCCTCGGCAACAAACAAGTTCCTCGCGAACATTCGCGAAACCGACGCCATCACGCACGTCGTGCGCTGCTTCGAAGACGAAAACGTGATTTACGTCGCGAACAAGATCGACCCGCTTGCGGACATCGAAGTCATCAATACGGAACTGGCGCTGGCGGATTTGGCGACGGTCGAGAAGGCTCATCACCGTTACACCAAGTCGGCGCGCTCGGGCAACGACAAGGAAGCGGCGA
>LGTG01000317.1 GCA_001190015.1 Candidatus Burkholderia crenata | reverse complement strand
CCCCCCCCCCCCCCCCCCCCCCCCCCCCCCCCCCACCCCCCCCCCACCCGCGCGCCACAGAACACCGCCGGACCCCCCCCAGCCACCGCAGCCCCCCGCCGAAATCGCGATGACACCAACAGAAATCCAGCTGCTTACTCAGTTGGTTAAAGATACCGTGAAGACTTCAACCGCCGAACCTCCTTTATACCGTCAAACTTGCCCAACTGGGTGGCTATCTGGCCCGAGCCAATGATCCTCCTCCGGGCAATATCGTTGTCTGGCGAGGATTGGTAAGGCTTACAGATATCCTGCTCGGTTTCGAACTCGCCGAAAAAAATATGGGTAATTGCAAGGGCCGCACAACTCTCCGCGTTCCAGCGTCTGCAATTTGTGCTCACCCGCTACGCTGGCGTGCGCCGGACGTGGCTTTTCGTGTGCTGGCTGCTGATGCTCGCCGTCACGTTTACCGGGTTGCTCGGCGTGACATTTTTCATCGGAAGGAAGATTCCGATCGATCCGTTGCTTGCGATGCTGGGCGAGTGCGCGTCGGTACAGACGTATGCGTTTGCGCGTGTGGCGCTGGGGCTCGACAAGCCCTTGATTGTCCAATTCCTAACTATGTGCGCGACGTGCTGCATGGTGACCTTGGCATGTCGCTGCTGACGTCGAACCCCGTGATAGACGACATCAAGCGCGTCTTCCCGGCCACCCTTAACTCGCCACGCTGTCTACGTTCATTGGCATCGTGATCGGCGTCCCGCTGTTGCCGCGGCCGCTGTGCGCCATAACCGCTGGATTGATCACATCGCGAGTTTCATTGGACTGGCGGGAAGTTCGTTGTCGGTATTCTGGCTCGCGCTGATGGGTTTGTTGCTGTTTTATGCCAAGTTGCATTGGGTATCCGGGCCGTATCGACCCGCTGTACGACGGTCTGGTCGACACCCGGGCAGGCAGGCTGCTGGTTGATTCCATCCTGGCCGGCGAGTGGGACGTAGGAATGCGCTCTCTCACATCTTGCTGCCCGCGGCCATTCTCGCGTTCTATTCCATCGCGTACCTGAGCCGTATGACCCGCTCGTTCATGCTCGAGCACTTGAGCCAGGAGTACATCGTGACGGCGCGGGCAATGGGCTTGAGCGAACGCCGCGTGATCTGGCGTCATGCGTTTGGCAATATCGCCGTGCCGCTGCTTACTGTCATTGCGCTTGCTTTATAGCTATCTGCTGGAAGGTTCCGTGCTGACGGAGATCGTGTTTGCATGGCCGGGCATAGGCTCCTATCTCACCGGCGCGTTGCTCAACGCCGACATGAATGCGGTGCTGGGCAGCACGCTCGTGATTGGCGCCACGTTCATCACGTTCAACCTGCTGACGGACGCGTTGTATCGCGTGTTCGATCCGCGCGCCCGATGACTGCCAAAGGTTCATGACGTGCGGCCATCCACAGACAATTCCGCCCATGCAATGAAGCAGCCCCGCAGAGAGTGGCATGCATGGCTTCTCACAGATACCCCCGCGTCGCGCAGGCAAGCCGCGTTGGAATGGGAGTACCGGCGCTGGTGCCGTTTCGCGAGTAATCCGCTGAGCGTGTTCGGGTTGGTGATCTTGATGTTGCTGATCGTGTTCGCTGCAATAGGCCCTTCATTGCCGCTGCATGATCCGCTGCGGCAAGTGCTCAGCGACCGGCTGCTGCCCCCGCATTGGTTCGGCACCGATCAACTCGGCCGAGACATTCTCGCGCTGCTCGTGATCGGCTCGCGCCTGACCTTGAGCATCGCGATCCTGGTCGTGCCGGTGGGTTTGCTGATAGGTACAACGGCGGGGTTCTGCGGCGGTTTCGTCGATATCGTCCTGATGCGCCTGACCGATATCGCGCTCGCGTTTCCGAAGATCGTGCTGGCGCTCGCGTTTGCGGCGGCGCTCGGGCCGGGTGTGATCAATGCGGTGATCGCGATCTCGATCACCGCGTGGCCACCGTATGCGCGGCTCGCGCGCCGAGGCGCTGCGGTTCGTCCAGGCCGATTTCATCCACGTGGCGCGCTTGCAAGGGGCATCGTCCATGCGGATCCTGCTGTTTTATATCGTCTCGCTGTGTTCGTCGTCGGTGATCGTGCGCGCGACGCTCGATATGGCGGGCAGGCGAATTCAACCGGTCGTTGCAACATCTCGAAATTTGGAGGTGTTAAATGGGGCGACCGCGGAGCTGGAGCTCGCAACAAACCGGGAGGCCAATGATGCCATCGCCGGGCAGGCCAGGTGTCAATCAGTTTGAGACGAAGCAAGCGTTCTGGAAATTTATTGCCGAGGGAATGGAAAGTGACGCTGCGGCGCTGGCCTGCGGCGTGTCACAATCGTTGGGTCCGCGATGGGTTCGCGAAGCCGGCG
>LGTG01000316.1 GCA_001190015.1 Candidatus Burkholderia crenata | reverse complement strand
GGGCAATATCGTTGTCTGGCGAGGATCGGTAAGGCTTACAGATATCCTGCTCGGATTCGAACTCGCCAAAAAATATGGGTAATTGCAAAGTAACTACACCGCCTACCAGACGCGCAAGGCGCAACAACTTGAAATCGAACAGGTGGAAGCCGCCAAGTTCGACAAGCTGCTGGCGCAGGAAGAAGTGTGGATTCGCAAGGGCGTGGAGGCACGGTGCACGCGCAGCGTCGGCCGTATCGCGCGGCTGGTGGAAATGCGCAACGAGCGTGCCGAACGTCGCAATGTCAATGTACAAGGCAATGTGAAGTTGGACGTGGGCCAGGGCGAGCGTTTGGGCCAGATCGTGTCGGAACTGACCGACGTGACGAAGAAATACGGCGGTCGAACGATTGTTGACAACTTCACGGCCACCGTCATGCGCGGCGACAAGTTCGGGTTCATCGGTCCGAACGACGCGGGCAAGACCACGCTGCTCAAGATGATCCTGGGCGAACTCGCCCCCGACGAAGGCACCGTGCGCACCGGCACGAACACGCAGTTGGCGTATTTCGACCAGATGCGCGCGCAGCTCGACCTCGACAAGACCCTCGCCGACACCATCAGCCCAGACAGTGAATAGGTCGAAGTGAACGGTGTGAAGAAGCATGTAATGAGCTATCTCGGCGACTTCCTGTTCGCACCGGAACGCGCGCGTTCGCCTGTGCGCTCGCTGCCGGGCGGGGAACGCAACCGGCTGTTGCTCGCGCGCCTGTTCGCGCGGCCGGCGAGAACGTGTTGGTGCTGGACGAGCCGACCAACGGACCTGGACATCCAGCCGCTCGAACTGCTGGAAGAATTGCTCACCGACTACGACGGCACCGTGCTGCTGGTAAGCCACGACCGCCAGTTCCTGGACAACGTGGTGACCTCGGTCTTTGCATCCGAAGGTAGCGGCAAGTGGCGCGAGTATGTGGGCGGTTTCACCGACTGGCAGATCCAACGCGAACGTTCGGAGAGAATCGCGCTCGACGCCGCCCGTGACACGGCCAAGCAGGCGAAAAAGGAAGACGGCCCGAAAGACAGCGGTGCCGGACGCAATTCGCGGCGCTCGACCAAACTGCCGTACAAGGAAGTGCGCGAGCTGGAAGCGTTGCCTGCACAGATCTTGGCACGCGGCTATCGACGAGGAATTGCTGGTCGCGTTCGAACGCTGGGAAGAACTGGAAGCGAAACGCAAGTAAGCTGGCCTTCAAGGCCAGCGTCATCGCCATATCGAAAAATTTATCGGAAACAGTAAAATACGTCGCGTTTTCGAGTTAATCATGCGCAATCCGGCGCGGCCGACTCAGGTGCGGTTGGCCGGGTTGGCCTGCTATGTTCACGCATTCGCCGGTTGTCCGGCGTAGCCGCTGCTATCAAGTTGCGGCCGCCCGGACCACCGGAACCACGTCCAGACATGTCCACGAAAAAACCGAGTACCGCTGACAGCGGCAAGAACAGCGGATACAGCGAAGCATCGATCAAGGTGCTCAAGGGCCTCGAGCCGGTCAAGCAACGGCCCGGCATGTACACCCGCACCGAAAATCCGCTGCACATCATTCAGGAAGTCATCGACAACGCCTCGGACGAGGCGCTCGGCGGCTACGGCAAGCAGATCGCGGTCACGCTGCATGCTGACCATTCGGTGTCTGTCGAAGACGATGGACGCGGCATTCCGTTCGGCATGCATCCAGAAGAAGGCGTGCCGGTCGTCGAGATCGTGTTCACGCGACTGCACGCGGGTGGCAAGTTCGACAAGGCAGCCGGCGGCGCGTACACGTTTTCGGGCGGCCTGCACGGCGTGGGCGTGTCGGTGACAAACGCGCTGTCTACGCGGTTGGACGTGACCGTGTGGCGCGACGGCAAGGTCGCGGATCTCGGTTTTGCAAATGGCGATGTGGTGAAGTCGATCGAAACCCGCGCAATGAACCGCGGCGAAAAGGAGTCCGGAACCCGTGTCACCGCCTGGGCCAACCCCAAGTATTTCGATTCGCCGAATCCGCCGGTTGGTGAGTTGCAGCGGCTCTTGCGTTCGAAGGCGGTGTTGCTGCCGGGCGTAGAAGTCGTGCTCATCAATGAAAAAACCGGCGAGCGCCAAAGCTGGAAATACGAGGATGGATTACTGGGTTACCTGCTCGAAGGCATGGGTGGTAGCGACCTGTTGATCCCCTTGTTCGAAGGCGAACGTTTCGCGGGCAATGCAAAGTCGACCGAGGAAACCTTCGCCGAAGGCGAGGGCGCAACGTGGGTCGTGGCGTGGAGCGAAGAAGGACCGTTGTTGCGTGAGTCGTACGTCAACCTGATCCCGACGCCCGCCGGCGGCACGCACGAATCCGGTTTGCGCGACGGTTTGTTCCAGGCAGTCAAGAGCTTTGTCGAACTCCATAACCTTCAGCCCAAGGGCGTGAAGCTGCTGGCGGAAGACGTCTTCGCGCGGGTGTCGTTCGTGTTGTCGGCGAAAGTGCTCGATCCGCAGTTCCAGGGGCAGATCAAGGAACGCCTCAATAGCCGCGACGCAGTGAAACTGGTGTCGTCGTTTACGCGGCCCGCGCTCGAACTGTGGCTGAACCAGCATGTGGAGTATGGCAAGAAGCTCGCGGAACTGGTGATCCGGCAGGCCCAGGCGCGTACGCGCGCCGGGCAAAAGGTAGAAAAGCGCAAGAGCTCAGGCGTGGCGGTGCTGCCCGGCAAACTGACCGACTGCGAATCCACGGATGTCTCGCACAACGAACTCTTCCTCGTTGAGGGCGATTCGGCCGGCGGCTCGGCGAAGATGGGCCGCGACAAGGAATTCCAGGCCATCCTGCCGTTGCGCGGCAAGGTGTTGAACACGTGGGAAACCGAGCGCGACCGGCTGTTTGCGAACAACGAAGTGCACGATATCGCGGTGGCGATCGGCGTGGATCCGCACAGCCCGGACCAGAAGGCCGATCTCTCGAACCTGCGTTACGGCAAGATCTGCATCCTGTCGGACGCGGACGTGGACGGCTCGCACATCCAGGTCCTGCTGCTCACGCTGTTCTTCAAGCACTTCCCGCAACTGATCGAGCAGGGCAATGTGTGCATCGCGCGGCCACCGCTGTTTCGCGTCGATGCCCCTGCGCGTGGTAAGAAGCCGGCGCAAAAGCTCTATGCACTCGATGAAGGTGAGCTCGAAGCGATTCTGGACAAGCTGAGGAAGGACGGCGTTCGAGAAACCCAATGGTCGATCAGCCGCTTCAAGGGCCTGGGCGAAATGAGCGCGGAGCAATTGTGGGACACCACGATGAACCCGGACACGCGGCGTTTGCTTCCGGTTCAAGTGGGTGATCTCGGTTTTGAAGACACGGTCACACGCATGACGATGCTGATGGGCAAGGGCGAAGTGGCGTCGCGGCGCAGCTGGCTCGAGGAGAAGGGCAACGAAGTCGAAGCCGACATTTGACGCTGCATGCACCCCCTGAACTTCGTCAACGCATAACACTGGAAATCTGATGGACGATCTCTTCGCGGACCAAGAAGCCGCGCCTGAAGGCGAAAAACTGACGCTTGGCGATTACGCCGAGCGTGCGTATCTCGACTATGCAGTGAGCGTGGTCAAAGGCCGGGCGCTCCCCGATGTTTCCGACGGCCAGAAGCCCGTGCAGCGCCGCATCCTGTTCGCGATGAATGAGATGGGCCTCGCCAACACGGCCAAGCCGGTGAAATCGGCGCGCGTGGTGGGCGACGTGCTGGGTAAATACCATCCGCACGGCGACCAGTCGGCGTACGACGCGCTCGTACGTCTCGCGCAGGCATTTTCGATGCGCTATCCGTTGATCGACGGGCAGGGCAACTTCGGCTCGCGCGACGGCGACGGCGCGGCGGCCATGCGGTACACGGAAGCGCGTCTTACTCCTATCGCGAAATTGCTGCTGGATGAAATCGACATGGGCACCGTCGATTTCATGCCGAACTACGACGGTTCGTTCCAGGAGCCGAAGCTCCTGCCCGCACGCCTGCCGTTCTTGTTGCTCAATGGCGCGTCGGGAATTGCCGTGGGCATGGCGACCGAGATTCCCTCGCACAATCTGCGTGAAGTCGCGGCCGCGGCGGTCGCCATGATCCGCGATTTGAAGATCGATCACGCGCGGCTGGCCGAACTGATTCCCGGTCCGGATTTCCCCGGCGGTGGGCAGATCATTTCAAGTCAGGCCGAGATTGCGTCGGCTTATGAAAGCAGACGCGGCAGCCTGAAGGTGCGGGCGCGCTGGAAGATCGAGGAGATGGCGCGTGGTCAGTGGCAACTCGTCATTACCGAATTGCCGCCAAGCACGTCGGGCCAGAGGGTGCTCGAGGAAATCGAGGAACTGACGAACCCGAAGATCAAGCTCGGCAAGAAGGCGCTGAGTCCCGATCAGTTGCAGACCAAGCAGACGATGCTCGCGTTGCTCGACACGGTTCGCGACGAATCCGGCCGGGACGCGCCGGTGCGGCTTGTGTTCGAGCCAAAGTCGAGCCGTATCGACCAGACGGAGTTCGTGAATTCGCTGCTCGCGCACACGAGCCTGGAATCGAATGCATCGATCAACCTCGTGATGATCGGTGCGGACGGTCGGCCGCGTCAGAAGAGCATTCGAGACATCCTGCACGAGTGGGTGGGTTTCCGGTTCGCGACCGTCACGCGCCGCACGCAGCATCGGCTGGGGAAGGTGAACGACCGGATCCATATTCTTGAAGGGCGGATGATCGCCTTTCTGAATATCGATGAAGTGATCCGCGTCATCCGTGAAGCCGACGAGCCGAAGCAGGCGTTGATGGACAGGTTCAGTCTCAGCGAACGTCAGGCCGACGACATCCTCGAAATCCGTTTGCGCCAACTGGCGCGGCTCGAAGCAATCAAGATCGAGCAGGAACTGAAGGAATTGCGCAGCGAAAGGGAAAAGCTCGAAGAGCTGCTAAACAGCGACGCGGCCATGAAGCGCTTGCTGATCAAGGAGATCGAAGCCGACGCCAAGCAGTATGGCGACGATCGCCGCACGCTGATCCAGCCGGAAAAGCGGGCGATGTTCGAGGCACGCGTGATTGATGATCCGGTGACGGTGGTGGTATCGCAGAAGGGCTGGGTGCGGGCGTTGAAGGGGCATGGTCTCGATCCGGCCAGCTTCCAGTTCAAGGCGGGTGACGGCATTTATGCTGCCTTCCAGGCGCGTACGTCCGACATGCTAATCGCGTGGGGCAGCAACGGGCGCGTGTACTCCGTGCCTGTCGCGATGCTACCGGGCGGCCGAGGCGACGGCGTGCCGGTCACGTCGCTGATCGAGCTCGAGTCGGGATCGCATTTGCTGCATTATTTCGCCGCGTCGGTTGAGCAGCTGTTGCTGCTGGCGTCGAGTAACGGCTTTGGTTTCATGGCCAAGCTTGGCGACATGGTGAGCCGGGTGAAGGCGGGCAAGTCGTTCACGACTATCGACGAAGGCGCGGCGCCGCTCACGCCCATGCCGGTTTTGCCGGGCGCGACCCAGGTGGCGTGCTTGTCGAGCAATGGGCGCTTGCTGGTATTCGACATTGACGAGATGAGGACCCTGTCGGGCGGCGGCCGTGGCGTCATTTTGATCGCGCTCGATCCGAAGGAGACGTTGCGGCAGGCGCTCGCTATCGACGCGCGTGGTCTGGTACTGATCGGCACGGGCCGAGGCGGCAAGGCGCGTGACGAGAAACTTGCGGGCGCGGCTCTGGAAACGCACGTGGGCAAGCGGGCGCGCAAGGGTCGTGCCCCCGAGTCCGCCTCCACTATCAAGGTGACTGAATTGCGGCCGGTGTTCGAAGGTTGATAAGCGACGAGTTATAACGCGCCTCGGGTTGGCTCAGCCGGCCCGGGGCGTTTGTTTATCTGGAAAATACTTGAACTGGCTCCGTTTAGCTGAGTCGAACGCCCGACCCTTGTAAAAACTTGAAAACGGAGACAGCGGGCGAAGTGGCCGATAAATGCTTGGGTCGATTAAGTGTCTGGCTCGACAGCGGGATCCGGTGATTCATTTGCATTTAGGAACATCGGCGAATTCAACCGGTTGTTGCAACATCTCGAAATTTG
>LGTG01000315.1 GCA_001190015.1 Candidatus Burkholderia crenata | reverse complement strand
TACGGCGCCGGGCTGGCGTGCCTGCGCACTGCCTGCCAAAACCACTCGGCGAACCCGCAATTCAGCAGCAAATTGCATGTGCAAACCTCTTGATGCATGTGCAAACCTCTTGAACACTGCTTCGGTCGTCATGACGGGGCACTTTTCAACAGCCTGCTAAAGGCACCGACATTAGTCGATACTCCGAGCGAGAACTCGACGCAGTTGCGAACGTGCTTAATTGCAGACCACGCAAAGCCCTCGATTGGAAGACACCAGCCGAGACGTTTGAAGAGTTAATACTCGCAACCTAAATGATGGTGTTGCAATGACTGCTTGAACCTAATCTATACAGAGGGATATTGAGGGGACGGGAGGAGCTGCGACGAACCGATTGGGCGAGGGCTTGGCCGCGACGGCGTTCAAACCGGGGGCACCCGGACGACGAGGGCGGCGGCGCAAGAAAGGTTCGGGGTGGCTTTGGGCAGCTAAGAGCCTGCCGCGCACGGGTGACCCTGGGCTTTGCGTCAAGCGGAAAAAATGGTTCGGTGAGGATCCGAACCGCCCGACAATCGTGTTTAACCGGCCCGCAATCTGCGCTTGCCCCACAAACTGCCGGCGACAGCGAGGAAGATCACCACAAATGCGATAAGGCCCCATTGCGGAAGCGAGAGCCCGAGAATGGGTGGATAGGGCGTTTCGCAAAGTCCCACGACCTTGAATACCTGAGGCAGCCATTGCGCGGGGGGAAGAGCGTCCACAACGGGTTGAAGTGCGTCGAACCCGCAGCTGAACCCAGGATGCGCCTGCACATAGACATGTCGTCCGGCTGCGACCACGCCCCCGAGGGCTGAAAGCGCGACCAGCATCTCGAGCAATGCGATCCCGCGCCATCTCTTGAAGGAAGCGCCGAGCAGGGCAAAGACTGCGATCAGCACGAAAAAGTATCGTTGAATAATGCACAGCGGACAGGGATCTTCGCCTTTGACGAACTGAAGATAGAGCGCTCCGCCAACGAGCCCCAGACAAATCACAGCGAGCAAAACCAGCAACCGCCGTTCGCGGCGAATCCCGCGCTCGTCGTGGTGCATGGTGAAATGATTCAAGGAGTTGTTCATATTTTCCGAATTGTTCAAGAAAAAAGCACCTGAAAGAACGCATTTGGCGACGGAATTCTATCGCGATCGCTGTCGCCAGGCGGTTTCAGGCGCGACATGAGTTGCTCAGCGCGTGGTTTCGAGTACGACTCACGGCGCGGCCGATGGAGAGCAAGGCGTCGTCACCGAACGGCGCCCCGGCCAGCATGAGGCCAACCGGCGCTTCTCCCCGAGGATGGCATGGCAGCGACAACGCGCTACTATCGAGGAAATTGAAAATGGAGGGGTTGCGCAGGATCAGCGCGTTGGTCGTGGCAAACCCTTCGTCGTCATGTTCGAGACCGGCCACGCGCGGCGGCACGACCGGCAAGGTCGGACACACGATGGCGTCGAACCGTTGCCACAGCGCGCGCCTGCTCGATCATCGCCGTGTGCGCTTGCAATAAGTCTATGTAATCGGCTGCGCTGGCGGGCTGGTCTTCATGATCCGTACGTGCACACGCGGCACGCGGGTCGTATTGGCGGGTCGTATTGATTAGCATGCGCCTGCAGCAGCGGCCGGTGCCATGCATAAGCCTCGACCGACGCGAAGCTGAAGCGGTTGATCTCGGCGAGTCGCTCGAGCGGTGCTAAACGCACGTCTTCCACCAGGGCGCCAGCGGCCGACAGATGTCCGATTGCAGCGGAGTATGCGTTGGCGACCGTTTCGTCGACGCCGTCCATTACGTAAGTTGGTCAGCACGCCAAGACGCACGCCATCCAGTGGCCGCGTAGCGGGCACACCGGAGTCGCGCCCGGCCAGGATACGGTCGACGAGTGCGCAGCACGCGACCGATAACCCGATCGGTCCGAACGAGTCGAGCGTGGTGGAGAGCGGGATGCCGCCTTGCGTGGGCACGCGCGCAGCGGTCGGTTTGAAACCGGTGAGTCCGCAAAGCGCGGCAGGGATGCGGATGGAGCCCCCGGTGTCGGTGCCGAGTGCGATGACGGCCATGCCGTCCGCCACCGACGCCGCAGCCCCAGACGACGAGCCGCCGGCAATCCGCTCGTCACCCGGCACATCCTTTCGATACAGCGAGCGCGGCGTTCCGTAATGCGGGTTCACCCCGAGTCCGGAGAACGCGAATTCGCTCATGTTGGTGGCGGATTCAACCGGTCGTTGCAACATCTCGAAATTTGGAGATGTTAAATGGGGCGACCGC
>LGTG01000025.1 GCA_001190015.1 Candidatus Burkholderia crenata | reverse complement strand
CCGTGGCAGCGCGGGACTGACGGAAACACTAACAGGCTGTTGAAATTGGGTCCCGTGTAAGCGGGGTTTGAGGCTTGCAATTACCCATATTTTTCTACGATTCTCTGTTAATAAGGAATCCTTTATGTTAACGTCGTTGCAAGATTAGTTGATGAGGGACGGCGATGACGAACAGAGGCGGTCGAAAGCGTGCATCGGAAGAAGCCTGTGATGCTAATGCGTGGCTGAACGAGAAAACGGGACAAAGCCGGTTTCGCAATGAGCGTCTTGGCAAAAGATTCCGCCTGGTTTTCGAACGCCTGTGGTCGTGTATCGAGCAGAGCATTCCGATGGCCTTTCAGGATTGGTGCAACACGAAAGCGGCCCGAGCTGATCGGTTCGACACGTAAAGTCCAGAGTCGTTAGGACAAGAAGCGGCAAAACCCGAAGCATACGGTTTGCGGGATCCTGATGCATTCGAGTCTGGCCGTTACCATCCAAGGCATTCCATTGGGTCTGGCTGCAATCAAATTCTGGAGCTGGAAGAAGTTCAAGGGATGCGATGCACTCAAGCGAAAGATCAATCCGACCCGAGTCCCAATCGAGGAGAAGGAAAGCTACCGATGGCTGGAGAATCTGCGGTAATCGACGGCGCTGTTCGGCGAGCTCAACCGCTGTGTTCATGTTGGAGATCGCGAGCAGCGGCAT
>LGTG01000314.1 GCA_001190015.1 Candidatus Burkholderia crenata | reverse complement strand
GGCCTGCCCGGCGATGGCATCATCGGCCTCCCGGTTTGTTGCAAGCCCCAGCCCCGCGGTCGCCCCATTTAACACCTCCAAATTTCGAGATGTTGCAACGACCGGTTAAATTCGCCCAGTTGCTAAATGTCTGCTCCGAGGAAAGATTCATCGATCGGTGCACATCGCGCCACCCGCTGCTGAACCGTCGAAAAGGTGGATGGTTAAATGATCCAGTCAAGAATGACCTTGCCGCTTTTGCCCGACAGCATCGTGGCGAACGCTTCCTGATAATCCTTCACGGGGAAGCGATGCGTGAGCATCGGCGAAAGATCGAGGCCGCTTTGCAGCATCGCGACCATCTTGTACCAGGTCTCGAACATCTCGCGGCCGTAGATGCCCTTGATCTCGAGGCCCTTGAAAATCACCTGCGTCCAGTCGATGGCCGTCTGCGGCGGAGGAATGCCGAGCAGCGCGATCTTGCCGCCGTGATTCATCGCTTCGAGCATGCTCGTGAACGCGCTCGGCACACCGGACATCTCGAGGCCCACGTCGAAGCCTTCGGTCATGCGTAGGCCGGCCATGACGTCGCGCAGCGATTCGTGCGATACGTTCACCGCGCGCGTCGCGCCCATCTTGCGTGCGAGGCCGAGCCGATAATCGTTGATGTCGGTGATCACCACGTTGCGCGCGCCGACATGTTTCGCGATCGCCACCGCCATGATCCCGATCGGCCCCGCGCCGGTGATCAGCACGTCCTCGCCGACGAGATTGAACGACAGCGTGGTGTGCGTCGCGTTGCCGAACGGATCGAAGATGGCGGCGAGATCGTCGGAGATATCGGCGGGAATCTTGAACGCGTTGAACGCGGGGATCACCAGGAACTCGGCGAACGCGCCTTCGCGGTTCACGCCGACGCCGATCGTGTTGCGGCACAAGTGGCGGCGTCCTGCGCGGCAATTGCGGCAGAAACCGCACGTGATGTGGCCTTCGCCCGACACGCGGTCGCCGATCGCAAAGCCGCGCACTTCCTGGCTCATTCCTACGATTTCGCCCACGTATTCATGGCCGACGTGCATCGGCACCGGAATCGTTTTCTGCGCCCATTCGTCCCATTTCCAGATGTGGATATCGGTGCCGCAGATGGCGGTGCGCGTGATGCGGATCATCACATCGTTATGGCCCATGTCGGGCTTCGCGATGTCGGTCAGCGTCAGGCCCGGCGCGCGTTCGAGTTTGGCGAGTGCTTTCATGTTAGTCCTCTCTTAGATGATGCCAAGCGACCGACCGACGCGCGCAAATGCATCGACAGCGAGGTCGATCTGTTCGGGCGTGTGCGCGGCGCTCATTTGCGTGCGGATGCGCGCGCGTCCCTTCGGTACGACGGGAAACGAGAAGCCGATCACGTAGACGCCTTCTTTCAACAGCGCATTGGCCATGCTCGAGGCCAGTTGCGCGTCTCCGAGCATGACCGGGATGATCGGGTGTTCACCCGGAACGAGCGTGAAACCAAGCGCGATCATGGCCACGCGAAAACGCACGCCGTTTTCCCTGACGCGCTGACGCCGCGCCGCGCCATCAGCGCTTCTCAGCAATTCGAGAACCTTGAGTGTGGCCGCCGCGATGCTCGGTGCGAGCGTGTTTGAAAACAGATACGGACGTGAACGCTGCCGCAGCAACTCGATCACCTCCCGGTGCGCCGCGACATAGCCACCAGATGCGCCGCCCAGCGCCTTGCCGAACGTGCCGGTAATGATGTCGACGCGCGAGAGCACACCGCAATATTCAGGCGTGCCGCGACCATGTTCGCCGACAAAACCGACCGCGTGTGAATCGTCGACCATCACAAGTGCGCCGTAACGATCGGCCAGGTCGCAGATGCAGGCGAGATTGGCGATGATGCCGTCCATCGAAAATACGCCGTCGGTTGCGATCAGTTTGAAGCGCGCACCGGCAGCGTCCGCTTCGCGCAATCGAGCCTCGAGATCGACCAGGTCGTTGTTCTTGTAACGATATCGTTTTGTCTTGGACAAACGCACGCCGTCGATAATGCTCGCGTGATTGAGTTCGTCGCTAATGATCGCGTCGGATTCATCGAGCAGGGTTTCAAACAGGCCGCCGTTGGCGTCGAAACAGCTGGAGTACAGAATACAGTCGTCGGTTTGCAGGAACGCCGCGATTGCCTGCTCCAGTTCCTTGTGAACCGTCTGCGTTCCGCAGATGAAACGCACCGATGCCATGCCGAAGCCGTCGCGGTCGAGCCCCTGTTTGGCTGCCTCGATGAGGCGCGCGTCGTCGGCGAGACCCAGATAGTTGTTCGCACAGAAGTTCAGCACGTTCGTGCCGTCCGCAAGGCGCACATCAGCCGATTGCGGACTCTCAATAACCCGCTCGGACTTGTAGAAGCCGTCCGCGCGAATCTGCTCGAGCGTGCCGCGCAGATGAGTGAGATAACGGTCTTGCATGAGATGGACTCCTGAGATGGATGACACCTGTTGCCTGTTATAGTAGATCAATAATCTTCATCAAAAATATCGATATATAGAACAAATATTCGATATATAGAACAACTATATACGATAAGGCAGCAAATGGCAAGTTCCAGAACTCGGCGCTCAGCAAAGAGCGCCGCGGCTAAACCTCTCCCGGCGGCAGCAATGCCGCCACGTGTGGGCGAGCAAATTGCCCGGTTGCGCGCAGAGCGCCGCATGACGCTCGACGATTTATCGCGCGCGGCGGGTGTGTCCAAATCGATGCTCTCCGAAATCGAGCGTGACAAGGCGAATCCGACCATCGCGGTCGCGTGGCGCTTGACCAATGCGCTTAGCGTGAGCCTCGACTACCTGTTCGCACCGCCGAAAATACCCGAGGCGATTGCTGTGTCGGGCCCGCACGATATCCCGACGCTGAGCGGTCACGAGGGTAAATACCAGTTGTGCGTCTGGGGGCCGATCGAGCTGGCCGGTAAATTCGAATGGTATGAGTTGTTGCTGCAGCCGGGCGGGGTTCTTGTCTCTAACGCGCACGAGCCGGGAACGCGTGAGCACCTGACTGTGCTGCAGGGCACGATCGAGATCGAAGTGACTGGCGCGACGAAGCGCCTGAAGGCAGCCGAAACGGCGCGCTACGCGGCCGATGAATCGCACGCTATTCGCAATGCCGGGAAAACCGAAGCTAAGGCGCTGCTGGTGGTCATCCACGGATGAGCGGAGCACCCGGCAGTCTTGTAAATGTCTCGCGACTTAACGGTGCGACGCTTTGACTGCGAACTTCAAACGTGTTTCTTCGAACCGTAGTCGAATTCTGAGAGCGTTTCATTTTGGAACTCGAATCGTTCAAGTAAGTTCCTGAGGAGATTCCGACATGTCGTGGCAGAGCAGACCGTCCGCCCACCCGGGGTTTCTCGGACCGGATTTGATCGAAGCGTACGTACTTGGAAGCACTGGCAACCTTTGGCTCGAAAACGCGCCGTAGGGCAACCCGCCGCCATCACGCCAACAGATCGGCGGCGGGGTGGCTGCGTTTTGCCCCGTAACTGGAACGAATCAGGTCCTGGTGCTCTCCATCGATGGCACGCTGTGGCCTTAATACCTTGGGACAGGGTGCGACCGGCCCTCAGGTCGACGGAAATGTTGTCGCATTCGACGGCAATGTCACCCTGGATGTCCAGCAGGCATACGTTTTGGGAATAAACGGGGATCTCTGGCTTGAGCAGGGGCCATGGGGAACGGTGCCACCGTCACGCCAACTCTTGGATGGCAACGTTGTGCAGCTGCTGGCCGTGACCGAACTTCAGATGCAATACCAGCAAATGACAGAGTGGTGCTGGATCGCGGTCGCAACCTCCATCAGCCTCTATTACAGCAACCCCAAGATCCCTTGGTCCCAATACTCACTGATTACCGCCCGGTTGCAAGCGGGGTCATGCTGTCCGAGTTTCCAACAATTGGAATCTTCGCCGGCATTGGTGGCGGCGCTGGCAAATCCGTACCTGTCAAGTTCGGAATATGGTATGCGGTCCACGAACCTTGCAATTACCTATATTTTCTATAGTTTTCTATTAATAAGGAATTCTTTATGCTAGCGTCGTTGCAAGATTAGTTGATGAGGGACGGCGATG
>LGTG01000313.1 GCA_001190015.1 Candidatus Burkholderia crenata | reverse complement strand
CTATCGCGGCATCAAGTGCGTTGACCAGCACTTCAAGCTGACGATGGCCGCGAGTAATCTGACCCGCATGGCCCGAATGTCAAGCGTGGTGCCACAAGGAGCGTTGCAATGAGCCGCCATGGTGCGAGCACCGTACGGCGGGGGGGGTTGGCGTGTTTGCGCACTGCCTGCCAAAACCATTCGGCAAACCCGCAATTCAGCAGCAAATTGCATGTGCAAACCTCTTGAACACTGCTTCGGTCATGACGGGGCGCTAGCCTGCTAAGGAGTTCCCCGCCTTACTCGCTGCTTTTCCGTTTGGGCCTTCAGGCGTCGCCGCCCTAATATGCCCGCTGCTGACTCCTGTCGGGCGCTCAGCGGTCCTTGCGAACCGCTCAGTCCTGAGTCCAGGACACCCGGCAGGGCAGGCTTCCCGAGGTAAGCTCAACCGCCTTCACCGCACACCTGCCGGATTTATCACCCCAGCCCTTGATGGCTATGGACTGCGGTCCATTGCTCGCTCGTCCGCCTGGGTAGGCCTCACATCCGATTTCTGTTCGTCAGGTCGCGGCCTTTGCTACACGCTTCCTTCAGACCTCGCCTCGCGACGGCGCCCTTGCGTTTCGCTAGTCCTTCACCACCATCAATCAGGTTGGACAGGGGACTTACACCCCCAAACTGTTGCGCATGCTCGGCGCACAATGGCGAGCCGCGCGGATCGTGCTGCGCTGGCTGCGCGATCGCAAGTCCGTCATGCTCGGCGCCGACATGGACTACGGCATGCGCAACTCCACCTTCGTGCCGTTTTTCGGCGTGCAAGCGTGCACGCTGACGGCGGTGGGCCGCCTGGCCAAGACCGGGCACGCGCAAATCATGCCGTTGTGGGCAAAATGCTGCCGAACTATAAAGGCTACAAGCTGTGGGTATTCAAGCCCTGGGACAACTATCCGACTGGCGACGATGCCGCCGACGCCCGCCGCATGAACGCGTTCCCCGAAGGGCAGGTCCGGCTGATGCCTGAGCAGTAATACTGGGTGCACAAGCGCTTCAAGACGCGGCCGCCGGGCGAACCGGGCTTTATTGAGTTATTGATCATCTGGGTATCCGGGAAACGACGGCCGAATCGCGGCACAAGCCCGACTCATCCCCCATCAGGTCTAGTGCATGCCCTTGCAGCATGTCACTTAAAATAGCGTCATGAAACTCGAATTCACCAAAATGCATGGCGCGGGCAACGACTTTGTCGTGCTCGACGGCTACTCCAAACCGCTCTCGTTGAGCGGCCCGCAGGTGCGCGTGCTCGCGGACCGGCATTTCGGCGTCGGCGCAGATCAGTTGCTGTTGGTCGAAAAACCGGACATTGAAGGCGTTGATTTCAAATACCGCATCTTCAATTGCGACGGCGGCGAGGTGGAGCATTGCGGCAACGGCGCGCGCTGCTTTGTGAAGTTCGTGTGCGACCGGGGCCTCACCAGCAAATCGAGCGTCCGGGTTCAGGTTCACCACGGCGTGACCGTGCTGACCATGCAGGAGAACGGCGACGTGGCGGTGGAAATGGGCCGCCCGGAGTTTGAACCCGCTTTGGTGCCCTTCAACGCGGAAGGTTTGCAAGGCCGCACGGAAAGCGCCGACACACTGTGGCCGCTCGACGTGCAAGGTGAAACACGCTGGGTCTCGGTGATATCCATGGGTAATCCGCACGCCGTGCAGATCGTGGCCGACGTGGAAAATGCACCGGTGCTGATCGAAGGACTGGTGATCGAACATCACGCTCGCTTTCCGAAGCGGGTGAACGCGGGATTCATGCAGATCGTGAATCGCGGCGCGGTGAAGCTGCGCGTTTTCGAACGCAGCGCGGGTGAAACGCTGGCGTGCGGCACAGGTGCATGCGCAGCGGTTGCTGCGGGTATACGGCGCGGTCTGCTCGACTCGCCGGTACAGGTCGAGACTCATGGCGGTGTGCTGACCATCGCCTGGGATGGTCAGCACACCACCGCGGCACCGCTCTTCATGGCCGGCCCCGCCACCACCGTATTCGAAGGCGAGATCGAGCTCGATCCCAAACTCGCTAACGCCGACTGACTGTCAGGAACCCGATGCTGCCCGAAACCATGAACGAACGTGAAGTCGCCGACTACCTGATCGCCAATCCTGATTTCTTTGCCGAGCACGCCGAGTTGCTGGCTGCAATCCGGCTGTCTAATCCGCATGGCAAGTCCGCGGTGTCGCTGCAAGAGCGCCAGATGCAAATGCTCCGCGACAAGAACAAACAGATCGAACGCCGCTTGGCCGAACTGCTGCGGTACGGGCATGAGAACGACAGCTTAGGTTCAAGCAGTCGTTGCAACACCATCATTTAGGTTGCGAATATTAACTCTTCAAACGCCTCGGCTGGTGTCTTCCAATCGAGGGCTTTGCGTGGTCTGCAATTAAGCGCGTTCGCAACTGCGTCGAGTTCTCGCTCGGAGTATCGACTAATGTCGGTGCCTTTAGCAGGCTGTTGAAAAGCGCCCCGTCATGACGACCGAAGCAGTGTTCAAGAGGTTTGCACATGCAATTTGCTGCAATTTGCTGCTAAATTGCGGGTTCGCCGAGTGGTTTTGGCAGGCAGTGCGCAGGCACGCCGGCCCGGCGCCGTA
>LGTG01000312.1 GCA_001190015.1 Candidatus Burkholderia crenata | reverse complement strand
CCGCGCTCCATACCCTTCTTTGCGTTTCCGCCAGCGGTGCGCAAGGTCATTTACACCACAAATGCCATTGAGAGCGTGAATGCCCAGCGACGCAAGATCGTCAAGACGCGAGGGCACTTCCCGACGGACGAGGCCGCGACCAAACTGCTGTAGCTGGCCTTGCGCAATATCACGGCTGACTGGAGGTCGTGCAGCGCATGACTGGAAGGCAGCGATGGACCAGTTCGCGATCCTCTATGAGGATCGCTTTACCAGGATTCGTTTGTAAAATGCCATTCATGGCTTGCCAGCCAGATGGCAGGCTTTTATCCGCCTCACACACAGAAATTCAGACACTCCCGAGTAAGTTGGCAAAAAAGCACGGGGCCTGAAATCCGCGTGTTTTTTTATTGCTTGCACATTAGCAACATGAGTTGGTTTCCAGAATGGCGCTCCCGGATTCTGCTTCACGATATGCGCACTCACCCAAGGAACCCTAAAAACCTACCGGTGAACAATCACCGGAATCTTGGTGTGAGTCAGCACCCGCTGGGTCTCGCTACCAATCAGCAAACTGCCCTATAACAGGCTGTTGAAATTAGGTCCCGTGTAAGCGGGGTTTGAGGGACAAGCGTTATGGATATCGTGTTCATAATCTTTGGCGATGGATGCGATGCGCGGATTGGATGAGATGCAAGAACCTCTGTTTACTACGGTCAAGCTGGAGGATTTCGTCCCGGCGGATTACCCGCTGAGACCAATTCGACTGCTGGTCAACGAAGCGTTGAAACGACTCAACGGGCTGTTTGGCGTCATCTATGCCGACACCGGCCGTGCCTCGATTGCACTC
>LGTG01000311.1 GCA_001190015.1 Candidatus Burkholderia crenata | reverse complement strand
GCGTGGTGCCACAAGGAGCGTTGCAATGAGCGTTGCAATGAGCCGCCATGGTGCGAGCACCGTACGGCGCCGGGCTGGCGTGCCTGCGCACTGCCTGCCAAAACCACTCGGCGAACCCGCAATTCAGCAGCAAATTACATGTGCAAACCTCTTGAACACTGCTTCGGTCGTCATGACGGGGTGCTTTTCAACAGCCTGTTAGAACAATCAACACGACGAGTTACAGCCGTCTCAACAAAACAGAGGATTTCGATGCGACCCGTCCAGTTCGCTCCGCGCGAATCGCGCGCTGAATCGCGACACGATTCACGCCCCGATACGATCCTGCGCGCTGCCATCAAGCGCCGTGGTGCGCCTTTCCGCCGGGCGGTGCTCGGTACCAGCCTGGCGTTGCTAGCACTGGCGTCATCGGCGGTATTCTCGGCGGCGTTTGCCGCAGTCGTTCCCGCCAACCCGGACGCGACTCCTTCTGACGCTCCCGAAGCCGACCTGAACATCCAGGCGCAACCGGCGGGTCAATGGACCGGTGTATGGGGATGTTCTAACCTGCTGGGCGACATGGGCGGCATCCGCTCATGGCTCGGCCAGTACGGCATTACGCTGCAAGCGACGGAAGTATCGGAATATCTCGACAACGTGCGCGGCGGCCTGAAGACCGGCGGCACCTACGACGGCCTGACCACGGTCACCTTCGGCCTTGATACGCAAAAGGCCTTCGGTCTGGAAGGCGGCACGTTCAACGCGAGCGCGCTGCAAATTCACGGCCGTAACCTGAGCCAGTACAACCTCGGAACGCTGAACACCGCGAGCGGGATCGAAGCGCAGGACACCACGCGCCTGTGGGAGCTCTGGTATCAGCAGTCGTTCCTGAACAAACGCGTGGACGTGAAGATCGGTCAGCAAAGTATTGACCAGGAATTCATTGTCAGCCCCTCCGCGGCCACGTTCGTGAACACCATGTTCGGCTGGCCCGGCCTGCCGTCCTACGACATGCCCTCGGGCGGTCCGGCCTATCCGCTGTCCGCACTCGGCGTGCGCGTGCGCGGCCAGATCACGGGTTCATTGACGAACAACAACGAACGCTTCAACGACCTGAACACCGACAACACCGGCCTGTCGCTCGCCAATCCGCTGAGCAGCGGTACGCCGCAAACTCATAGCGGCGACTACAGCTTTTACGCCGTTGCGAACCAGATGATCTGGCGTCCGAACCCCGACGAACCGCGCAGCATTGGCGTGTTTGCACGCGTGATGGGCGCGCCGGGCGATCGTAACCTGGTGAGCTTCAGCGCCAATGCCGGCATTGTGATGAAAGCCCCGTTCGCCGGTCGCGACAACGACAACGTCGGCCTGGGTGTCACCTACATCAAGATCGGCAACGCCGCGCACGATCTCGATCTCGCGACTGTTGCGCAACTCGGTAGCCCGTGTACGGCATCCGCACCCAGGAAACTGCGGTCGAGGCGACCTATCAGTACCAGGTCAACCCGTGGTGGGTCATGCAGGGCGATCTGCAATACACCTTCAACGCCGGCGCCGGCCAGAATCCGAATGATCCCACGCAGCCGTTGTGCAACACGTTCGTCGTCGGCCGTGCGCACCACCATCACTTTCTGATCGGCGTGATCTTGAACGCACGCACCTGAGGTTTTTTGTATGAAACAACTTATCAAATCCAGAGCGCTTTCGGGCATTGCATCAGCCGCGTTGCTGGTTAGCGGCCTTGTCAGCAGCGTGGCGCACGCAGCACCGATCGGCTTTCTCGAAACGCTGCACAAGCACACCACGCTGATCAACACCGTGCCGTCCAACGGCGACCAGAACCCGTATGCGATCGTGGTCGCGCTGGTATCGTCTGGTACGGTCAAGCAGGGCGACGTGCTGGTCGACAACTTCAATAACTCCGCTAACCTGCAGGGTACCGGCAGCACGATCATCAACTATCATCCCGATACCAAGCAGATGACGGTATTCGCCACCGTGCCGCGCGACCTGAAGGACTGTCCAGGCGGTATCGGCCTCTCCACCGCGATGACCATGCTGAAGTCAGGCTGGGTGATCGTCGGCAGCACGCCAAGCAACGACGGAACCACCGGCACCAAGGGCGCGGGTTGCCTGATCGTGCTCGACAACCAGGGCAAGGTAGCGTCCACTATCGTGAGTCCTAACATCAACGACCCGTGGGGCAACATGGCGGTCGTCGATAACGGCGATCACGCCACGCTCTTCGTAAGCAATGCGGGCTTTGGCGTGGGCGGCGCGGACGGCAATCCGCCGGTCTTCAAGCAGTCCACCATCCTGCGTCTTGACCTCGATATCCCGGAAGGCAAGGCGCCGGTGGTCAAGCAGGAAACGGTGATCGCCAGCGGTTTCAGCGCACAAGCCGACAAGGGTGTGTTCCTGATCGGACCCACGGGTCTGGCATTGTCGCCAGATCAGAAGCTGCTATATGCGTCCGACGCTATTGGTAACCGCGTGACCGAGATCGATGACCCCATGACACGCGATACCAGCGCGGGCGTCGGCCGCGAGTTGACCGCCGATGGTTTCCTGCATCGCCCGCTCGCCATGGTGACGGCGCCAAACGGTCACTTGCTGGTCACGAATGCATTGAACGGCCAGGTCGTGGAAATCGATCCGACGACAGGCAAGCAACTGTATGCACGCTGGATCGATACCGACAAAGCGCAATCGCCGCCGGGCAATGGTGATCTGTTCGGCATCGCGATGACGCCTGAAGGCGATGGTTTCTACTACGTACAGGACGATGTCAACACGCTGGTCCTGGCGAAGTAAAGCGAAGCAGGTAAAGCAAAGTAATTGGCATAGCAGAGCGACATCATGGAAAACGATCAGGATCCACCGCGCCGTCGCTTTCTAAAAGCGGGCGTTGCCGCGGGTGCGGCATTAGGCGCGGGTTCAGTCGCGCACGCCGCGACGATGACAAACCTCAAGCAGTCCAAGCAGCCCGTCGACCCGATGCTCATGGTCGAGCCGTTTTTCGGCGAGCATCAGGCGGGTATCGTGACGCCGCAGCAGAGCCACACGTATGTGGCGTCGCTCGATCTCACCACCGATAAACGTGAAGACGTGATCGGTCTCCTGAAAACATGGACGGACGCGGCGGCGCGCATGTCCCGTGGCGACACGGCCAAGCCCTTGCCCACCGACGACAAAGCCGCACCCGATTCCGGCGATATCCTCGGCCTGGGTGCAGCGGGCCTCACGATCACGTTCGGTTTCGGCCCGGAGCTGTTCACGCACGAAGGCAAGGACCGCTACGGTCTGGAGAAGCGCCGGCCCGCCGCGTTGGTCGACTTGCCGCGTTTCAACGGCGACCAGTTGCTACCGCAAAAAACGGGCGGCGACATCCTGATTCAGGCCTGCGCCAACGACGCCCAGGTCGCGTTCCATGCCGTGCGCCAACTTGCGCGCATGGGCTACGGCATTGTGGCCATGCGTTGGGGTCAGGCAGGGTTCCTCTCCGGTCCGCGTGGACAAACACCGCGCAACCTGATGGGCTTCAAGGACGGCACCAACAATCCGTCGACCGCGCAGCACGCGCTGATGAACCAGTTCGTGTGGGCCAAATCGTCCGATGCGCCCTGGATGGACGGCGGCACATACACCGTCGTGCGTCGTATCCGTATCACGCTGGAACACTGGGACACAATGGAACGGGGGTTCCAGGAACAGGTGATGGGCCGCGAGAAATACAGCGGTGCGCCGATCGGCAAGAAGAACGAATTCGATGCGCTGGATCTTGATGCCGCCGATAAAGACGGCAACCAGGTGATCCCGGAAAACTCGCACGTGCACTTGTCGAACCAGGCAACGAACAATGGTGCGCAGATCCTGCGCCGTTCGTATTCCTATAACGACGGCACCGATTTTTATATCGAGCGCTGGCCGCCATGGCGCCAGGAAACAGAGTATGACGCGGGGTTGATCTTCGTCGCGCATCAAAGCGATCCGCGCACCGGTTTCATTCCGATCAATGACCGGCTGGCGAAGTTCGACATGATGAACCAGTTCACCACGCATGTAGGCAGTGCGGTGTTCGCATGCCCGCCGGGCGTTCGGCCGGGTTCGTTTATCGGCGCGGGGCTGTTCGACGCCTGATTTGAAGAAAGCCAAAGCACACGCCGGCGACAAACCGGCGCACCACAACAAAAGGAATGACTGCAATGAACACCACACGCTCCCTGCCCGTGCTGCGCACGCTTTGCAGCATCGCGGTGCTGGCTGCCGCAGCGGCGTTGCCGCTGAACTCGGAAGCGGCGACGCTGACCTTATATAACGCGCAACACGAGCAGGTCGTGGCTGCGTTGGCGAAGGACTTCGAAAAGCAGATCGGCATTTCGGTGAAGGTCCGTAACGGTGAAGGCCCGGCCATGGCGGCGCAACTGGTTGCGGAAGGATCGGCTTCTCCCGCCGATGTCTACTTCACCGAGAACTCGCCGGAACTGATGTTGCTGGACGAGAAGGGCCTGCTTGCTAAAACCGATGCGTCCACGCTCTCGACCATCCCTTCGCGTTACAACTCGCCCCAGGGTGACTGGGTTGGCGTGCTGGCGCGTGAGAACGTGCTGGTCTACAACACGAAGAAGATCGATGCGGCGCAACTGCCGGCATCGCTAATTGATCTCGCCAAACCGGAGTGGAAAGGCAAGGTCGGCATTGCACCCAGCGACGGCGATTTCCTGCCGGTGGTGAGCTCGGTGATCGCGATGAAGGGTGAAGCGGACGCGCTGGAATGGCTCAAGGGCATGAAGAAAAACTCGCAGATTTTCGACGACGACGAAGGTGTGGTGGCCGCAGTGAATCGCGGCGGCGTGGCGACGGGCGTAGTGAACAATTACTATTGGGCGCGCCTGCACGTGCAACTGGGCGGCAGCGCGATCCGCAGTGCGATCTATCACTTTGGTAACGGTGACGTGGGCGCACTCGTGAACGTATCGGGGGCAGCCGTGTTGAAGTCGAGCAAGAACCAGCAGGCGGCGCAGCAATTCCTGGCGTATCTGGTCAGCGAACGTGCGCAGGACCTGATGGCCAAAGGCAAGATCGCGTTTGAATATCCGCTGCATGCGGGCGTTTCTCCCGATCCGCTGCTCAAGCCTTTCGACCAGTTGAGCCCGCCATCGTTGACCGTCGAACAACTCGGCGATGACAGCAAGGCCGCCAAGCTGATGCGTCAGGCTGGATTACTGTAAGCGCAGGAGCGTATGAGTGATGTCGTGAAGGCGGTTGGCGAATCCGCGCTGCCTGAACCCCGCAGCCGCAAACGCGCGCCACGGAGTTTGCTCGTGGCGGCGGGATTGTGCGCGCTGCTGGTGCTGATGCCGCTCGCCTTTACGGTATATCGCACGGTGACGTTCGGCTGGGATGACGCCATCGAGCTGATTTTCAGGTCGCTGGTGGGCGAACTGCTCATCAACACGCTGTCCATCACCGTGAGCGCTACGCTCGTGGCAGGCGTGGTGGGGACGGCGGCAGCATGGTTTATCGAACGAACGCACTTGCCCGGGCGGCGACTGTGGGCGGCTCTCACGGTCGCGCCGCTTGCCATGCCCCCGTTCATCACGAGTTATGCATGGGTCTCGCTGAGCCTGGATTTGCAGGACTTCGCGGGCGCGTTGCTGGTGATTTCCACCGCGTATTTTCCCCTTGTCTATCTGCCGGTTGCCGCCGCTTTGCGCGGTATGGACCCAGCGCTCGAAGAAAGCGCGCGCTCCCTCGGTTGCGGGCGTGTAGGCGTGTTCGTGCGCGTGGTGTTGCCGCAACTGCGGCCCGCTCTGTTCGGCGGAATGCTGCTGGTGGCGCTGGGCGTGCTGTCGGAATTTGGCGCGTTCACTCTGCTGCGCTTTCGGACCTTCACCACCCAGATCTACGCCGAATACAGGACAAGCTTCGACAGCAGCGGCGCGTCGGTGTTTGCGTGCATTCTCATCGCGATGTGCCTCTTCTGCCTCGCACTGGAAATGCGCGTGCGCGGCGGGGCGCGCTATGAACGCGTTGATCGCGGCGTGAGGCGTGCGGCATTGCGTTATGAACTCGGTGCGTGGCGATGGGCGGTGATCGCCGCGTTTGTCGTGCTGGCGATCGTGACGCTGGGCGTGCCTATCGGCATGATCGGTTTCTGGCTGACGCAAAGCGGAGCCGCCGCCATCACGCCGGCGGAAGTGTCACCGGAACTGCTGATCGAATCGACGTTGTCGTCGATCGGCTATGGCTGTGCCGCAGCGGTGGTCACTACGCTCGCGTGCGTGCCGCTGGCGTTCCTGCTGGTTCGTTTTCCCAGCAGGATTGCGACTACATTCGAGCGCATCGTGTTTCTCGCGCAAGGTTTGCCGAGCCTCGTGGTCGCGCTAGCGATCGTGTCGCTGGCCGTGCACGCGTTGAGGCCGCTGTATCAAAGCGGCGAACTGCTGGTCGTGGCCTACGCCATTCTGTTCTTGCCGCTCGCGCTGGTCAGCGTGCGCGCGGCGTTCACGCAGGCGCAGCCGCGTCTAGAAGAGACAGCCCGATCGCTTGGCCTAAGCTGGCGGGAAACCTTGCGGCGCGTGCTCTTGCCGCTCGCGGGCCCGGGCCTGGGCGCCGGCGCCACGATGGTCTTCATCTCGGTCGTCACCGAACTCAATTCCACCTTATTGCTGTCGCCCAGCGGTACGCGCACGCTCGCTACTCAAGTGTGGATCGATACGTCTACGCTCGCGTTTGCCGCCGCTGCGCCGTATGCCGCATTGCTCGTGGGCATTTCGCTGGCGGCATCCATCTCGCTGTTCACGTTGCTCGGGCGATAGGCGGTAGCGGAGCATGCGGCTGATTTAAAAGAGGACTACAGGCCGGTTCGCCGCCTGACAAGTAAATCGATATGAGCGAACTTCGCGTTACCAGCCTGACCAAGTCCTTCGATAGTCAACCCGTGCTTCATGGTGTCGATTTATCGGTGGAACGCGGCACCTTGCTTGCCCTGCTCGGGCCGTCCGGCAGCGGCAAGACCACGCTGTTGCGTGTGCTTTGCGGCTTCGAAGGCGCCGACGGCGGCACTGTCGAGATCGACGGTGTGCGGGTGGCCGGGCCGGGCATTCATGTGCCGTCCGAAGCGCGCCGGATAGGGTACGTGCCTCAGGAAGGCGCGCTGTTCCCGCATCTTTCGGTAGCTGACAACATTGTCTTCGGTTTGCCGCGGCAGCAGCGTCGGGCGCGGTATCGGGTGGACAAATTGCTGGCGCTCGTCGGTCTGCCGGCTGCGTATGGCGACCGGCCGCCGCAGGCATTGTCCGGTGGACAGCAACAGCGCGTTGCGTTGGCCCGGGCGCTTGCGCCATTGCCTTCGCTCGTGATGCTCGACGAACCGTTTTCTTCCCTCGATGCCGCATTGCGGATCGAAACCCGTGAAGCCGTGGCGAACGCGCTCGTGGCCACGGGCGCTACCGCGGTACTGGTCACGCACGATCAGGCGGAGGCCTTGTCGCTCGGGCACGAGGTTGCGGTGTTGTGGCGTGGCCGTCTCGTGCAGACGGATTCGCCTGCGGCAGTGTATCGGCGGCCGGTGTCGCGCGAGCTGGCGAGTTTTGTCGGCGACGCGGTGATCGTGCCGGGATCGATCGATCGCGCCAATTCGAAGCAGGTGATATGCGAGTTCGGCACCTTGCCGATCGCACGAGCGGTAGTCGGCAGCGATGTCGACGTGATGATCCGGCCGGAGCAGATCCGGATTGTTCCCGATCATCGTCTGGAAGGTGATGGCGTTCAGGCGGTGGTCGAGAAAGTCGTGTTCTATGGTCACGATGCCAGCGTCATGCTGCGGTCCCTCACAGGCGAGCGTGGTGTGCAGATTCGCGTGGCGGGGCATTCGCATCCGCGTGTCGGCGAGCGTATCGCGCTGTCGGTCGAAGGCGATGTCGTGGCGTATCCCAAGGGGTAATTGAGAGCAGCCTCAATGGTTGGTCATTTCCCTTGACTTGAAAAAGTGCATATGCACAGCTATAAGTGATGTATACGATTACCCCCGTCTGTCCTACCTCGACTGCAACTGCTTCGCTATCCGTCAGGCGGCTAGGTTTGTGTCGCAGCTTTATGAGGCGCCATGTCAGCCAGGCCGGCGTGACGGCGGCGCAGCTCTTAGGTTCAAGCAGTCGTTGCAACACCATCATTTAGGTTCGAATATTAACTCTTCAAACGCCTCGGCTGGTGTCTTCCAATCGAGGGCTTTGCGTGGTCTGCAATTAAGCGCGTTCGCAGCTGCGTCGAGTTCTGGCTCGGAGTATCGACTAATGTCGGTGCCTTTAGCAGGCAGTTGAAAGCGCCCCGTCATGACGACCGAAGCAGTGTTCAAGAGGTTTGCACATGCAATTGTGCTTTGCTGAATTTTGCGGGTTCGCCGAGTGGTTTTGGCAAGCAGTGCGCAGGCACGCCAGCCCGGCGCCGTA
>LGTG01000310.1 GCA_001190015.1 Candidatus Burkholderia crenata | reverse complement strand
TCCCGGTTTGTTGCGAGCTCCAGCTCCGCGGTCACCCCATTTAATATCTCCAAATTTCGAGATGTTGCAACGACCGGTTAATTTCGCCTTTAAACGCATAAAACCAACGCCCCAACCCCCATTCACTCGTTAAACACCGGCTCAAGCTCCGCAGCCATTTCGCTGATCCGATGAATGGTTCCCTGTGCGACCGCCACGAGCCGTTCGGCGCCGCCATCGGTGACGTACACGTCGCATTGGCAGGTCGCCTGCGTCATCCCGGCGTAGACGACGCGCGCATGCGCCATCAACGTGTCGGAGACCGCCGGCCGCAAATAATTGATCTTGTATTCGCCCGTGACCACTTTCGGTCCCAGGCGCAACGCGCCAGCGAAGGTCAACGCGTTATCGACGAGATAACTCACTACGCCACCGTGCACAAAACCGTGTTGTTGCCTGAGTTCGTCGCGGTCCTGCACAAGACTGTAGGTAGCGCATGGTCACTCCGCAAGGACGATCTCAAAATCGTGGACAAATTACCGAGTTTGCACGAACTTTCTCAATGATTTGAAACGAAGGCGCGCGAAGCGTTCGGCATCGCGCTGATTTCTCCAGGCGCAATAAAAAACGCCTCGCGGCTTGGCGAGGCATTTGCTTCCGCGAGAACACCAGGCGCTGGGCGTGAGTTGTCAGGGCAACGCGGCGTAGGCGGTGGCCAGGTGATAAGGCGTTGTCGACGGCAATTCCGGACGCATGACCACGCCTTTTGCCGACTGGCTCTCGATCCACCCGTGCGGTCGAAGAAAACGTCCGGCAAAACGCGCGATCTGCGTCGGCAGTTGCGCGCGCGCGGACTCATCCGCATGCGTCGCGAGGGCCCGCAGATATTCGGTCTGGGCCCAGATGCGCTGCGTCGAATCGATCACGTCGCCCTGTTTGTTCAGCGCCGTCGCTACGCCGCCGGTCTGCGGATCGATTCCGTGCCGCTGGACGAAATCGAACCCGCGGACTAGTGCCTGGTTCAGGCCCGCTGCATCGAAAGCCGGGTGTCGGCTGGCTTCTGCGAGAAACAGCCACTCGAACTGGTGACCCGGTTCCAGCCAGTTATTGGCGCTGCCGATCGTCAATTCGGCGATGCAACCGGTTTCGTCATGCACAAAAGCCCGTGCGAACGCGGCTGCAAGCTTTTCCAGCCGCCGATCGAACAGTTGATCCGCGGTCGTCTCACGGGCGGCGAGCCATGCTTCGCTCAGATGCATCAGCGGGTTTTGCAGCGGCGGCCCAAGCACCGTGGAAAAATCTTCCGCCATCGCTGAACTGAACAAGCCGCCACCGCCACCGCTGCTGATTGCTATCCGCCGTTCAATCACCACCGACGTTTCCTCAAGCACCGCCAGCGCTTCCTTCGCAGCCGCCGCACCGGCCCGTTTCGCGTACTCCGCGCACGCAAAAATCACGAATGCGTGCGTGTACAGGTCCTTATGACGTTCATGCGGCGCGCCGCTTGCATCGACGCTATAGAACCAACCGCCGTTTTTCGTGTCCTGAAAATAGGTCCGAAGCGAAGCGAACAGCGTATCGGCGTGATCGATATCGCTTGCTTGTGAGAACACGAATAGCTGCCGCGCGCAGGCCATGGCGCGATACCGCTGTGGCGGCAGGGGTGTGCGGCTGTCCACGGCGACCGCCTCGAACGCCAGCCGCAACACCGCGTTGAAGCCCGGCCCACGCCAGATTGGCAACACAACGTGGTTATAGTGCGCACGGAGGGCGGTGGCGGTCGGGGGTGTGGCGGCGGTTGGATCTGGGTCGTGCATACGGCTTTACCGATGGTAGTTGCGCGCGGCGGCGTGCGTGGAACCTGTCCGGTGCGCCACCCGATGCGGGGCACCAAGGATAAATCAAAACGCCCGTGCTCGGCACAACGGTGGTTTATCCGCGCTGGGTCGCCAGGTCGCTTTTGCATAGGCGCCGCGCCATCATCCCATCACAGAACATTTATAAGGAGCAAATCCACTCATGTTAAGCAACGTAGAACTCATTTCCCGCCTGGTGCTGGCCGCGGCGCTCGGCAGCGTGATCGATTTCGAGCGCGAACGGCTGTCGTGGGCCGCCGTGCTGCGGACACACATGCTGGTGTGCGTCGGCTCGACGCTGATCATGATGGTGTCGGCGTTTGGTTTCTTCGATGTTCTCAGCCGCGATCACGTCGTGCTCGATCCGTCGCGGATCGCGGCGCAAGTCGTGTCGGGAATCGGTTTTCTCGGCGCGGGTTCGATCTTGCTGTGCGGCGAGATTGTCCGGGGCCTCGCCACCGCCGCCAGCCTCTGGTCCGTGGCGGCGATCGGACTCGCGTTCGTCGGCGGCATGTACATGGCGTCGATCGCGGGACGCTGAATTTTCATGCGCTGCATGAGGTGCTGGGCGCCGGCAGCGTGCGTGTGAAGCAGTTCGTGGTGCAGCAAAGCGACGACTCCCCTGATCTCGATGAAGTGCAGATCCAGCTTTCACGAGTATCGTCGATTGAATACGAAGCGATCTGCACGCGGCTGCGCGCGCTGTCGATCATCGACTTATGCCACTTAAGTTCAAGCAGTCATTGCAACAACATCATTTAGGTTGCGAATATTAACTCTTCAAACGCCTCGGCTGGTGTCTTCCAATCGAGGGCTTTGCGTGGTCTGCAATTAAGCGCGTTCGCAACTGCGTCGAGTTCTCGCTCGGAGTATCGACTAATGTCGGTGCCTTTAGCAGGCTGTTGAAAAGCGCCCCGTCATGACGACCGAAGCAGTGTTCAAGAGGTTTGCACATGCATCAAGAGGTTTGCACATGCAATTTGCTGCTAAATTGCGGGTTCGCCGAGTGGTTTTGGCAGGCAGTGCGCAGGCACGCCGGCCCGGCGCCGTA
>LGTG01000309.1 GCA_001190015.1 Candidatus Burkholderia crenata | reverse complement strand
AAGAAGCGCAGTGCGGCACCCCCCCCCCCCCGGGACCGGCCCGCCGAGCCAGGGCTCGCCATCGTCGAACTCATCGACGATCTACGCGAGCGGATCTGCACGCACTACCAACTCGCATGCCGAGCTACAGCGCGAACAACGCGCGCCTCCCGTGAACGCTCGCCTGACCGATGTCGACGATCCATTCTGAGCACGAGCAGGCCGACAACCACGGGCTAGCAGCAACGGCCCCTGGTCACACTTCGCTTTTATTCAACCCAACGCCGCCGTTTAGTGTCGGATTTGCACCGCCGCTAACACTCGGCACATCCGAACAAGACAATGGTTGTCACCAATGCTGAAAGCACGTGCCAGCAATGTGTTGGTTGAGATGATTTCATTTATTCATCGTCCGCCCGGTTCGTCTTCCGCATCATTCGCCCGTTGCGATTGACCACATGCACAACCACGCCGCGCCCGAAAAGCAACGCCTCAATGCCGCACACAATACCTGCGTGAGCTCGAGCTCATCAAGATTTATCGCGGCGGTGACCGAGCATCGATTCAAGGTCGTTCGGATAGCTAAGTGCCTGACTCTGTGCGAACGGCAAGTACGTCGATGGGTCCCGCGCTACGAAACCGGATAACGTACTTGTCTCCCCTTTCGTCAAACGCCCCTTAGCGCGGGGGGCCAAAAACGGCCACCTTGCAGCCCTGATACCGAGCTTTACAGGTCACGCAACAACGTACCGAAATCCCTTTCGATGGCTGCAGCCTCGGCCTTCAACCGCGCGACGACTTCAGTTCGTCTTGGCTCCTCCAGCCGGGAAGCGATCGCGGCCACGGATACCGAAGCGACAGGACGAGCCGCAGGGTCCAGGATCGGCACTGCGACACCGGACATGCCCGGGATCAAGTGTCCGTCCATGCTTGCAAAGCCGGCGCCGCGAGCCTTCTTTACTTCTGCACGCAGCATGTCGTCGCCAAACCGGAACTTCTCACGTTCACGCGACTGCTCCCGCACGAGCCGTTCGACTTCCTCATCCGCCAATCCCGCCGCAATGGCCAAGCTGGCGCTTCCCACGCCCAGCGGTCGCCGGTCTCCAACACTCAAGGTCAGGGTCTTAATCGGAAATGTCCCTTCCGCGCGGCCATAGCAGACGGCGTAATCACCGCGGCGAATCACGAAATAAATTGTATCTTCGAGCGCGGTCGCCAGACTCTCCAGATATGGCCTGACCCGTCCGGAAAGCTCGAACCGCTCGGCAGCTTGCGAAGCCCAGGCGAATACCCGGTCACCCAGGAAGAAGCGGGAATTCTCCTGATCGTAGCTCGCAAGTCCATGGGCAAGGAGCCCGGCGAGGCATCGATGCGCCACGGTCTTGTTCAATTCCGTAATACGAGCGACGTCCATCAGCCTTAGCCCTGCTTTCCCCGCCATAGCCAAAGCGTCAAGAACGAGTGCAGTCCTTGCGATGTTTTGATGCGCGCCGCTGTCGCCCGCCTCACTCGCCGGTCCTTTGGAAATTGAAGCCTCCATTGCCCTCCTCCAGTTCATTGATTTGATGCCAAGCCATGCCCCGCGTTGGCGACCCGCCTGCCGGCTGAGATTCTACGCCGTGCTCCCAAGGGATCGCCAAGCCGTCGCGGCCCATAACACCCGATCCCCCAGGCGGGAAAACCCTGCTACCGCCCCCTCTTGAAAACAGACCCAAGGGAACATGGAGTTCCGTTAATAGGAACTTAAGTTCCTATTAACGGAACCAAATTAACTCCTTCCCCGAATCGGGAGAGGATCTTCCTGCGACATCTTTCACTGATTTTTCACTTACCAGCGGATTCACTATGAACGCCAGCAGCATGCCCGCTCAAGCCCCGGCAGAGCGGCAAACCCTCAACATGTCTGCGGGAGAAGCCATCGCGCGAATCATCAAGGTTTTCAACGGTGGCCCTATGTTAGGCATGGGGGGGATTCCAGGTTCTGCCGTTCTATGACGCTACGCGGCGCCTGGAAATGCCACACCACCTGATTCACGACGAACGCAATGCAGTGTTCGTCGCCGATGCGTATGCAAAAGTCAGCGGGCGAGTCGGACTCGCCGACGCAACAGTGGGGCCAGACGCGACCAATCTCGCTACCGGTTCTCGCGGAAACCCTCAACTCAGGCACGCCGATGGTTTGCGTGATCGGCAATACGCATCGGGATCATTCATGGAAGAACATGACCCAGGAGATCCGGCAGGTCGATGCGCTGCGCCCGCTCTGCAAGGAACTGATCCGCATCGAATCCATCAGGCGCGTCCCGGAGCTGACGCGCCGAGCTTTCGCTGTCGCACGACAGGACGTCCCGGCCAGGTCGTCGTGGACGTTCTCCTGAAGACCTGATGCACGACACCTACGACTTCCCTCTGGCGGATTTCGAGGTCAACCCGGCCTACGAGATGGCGACTGCACTGCGGTCCCGTCCAGACGCCGAATCGGTCTTGCGCGCGGCTGACCTGCTGGCGAGTGCCCGGCGTCCCATCATCCTCGCGGGCGGCGGTGTCCATCTCTCCCGCGCTGCTGAAACGCTGAGCGCATTTGCCCGGTCGACAAATGTGCCCGTGGGCCCATACACATACATACACTCACCGGCAAAGGCGCCATCCCGTTTATCGATCCGCTGAGCGTCGGACTCTTCGGTCTTTACGACAGGATCGCCAACAAATTGATCGATGAGTCCGATGTCATCCTCGTCGTCGGATGCAAGCTTGGCGAAATTGCCACAAAACGCTATACGGTTCCGGCGCCCGGAAAAACGGTCATCCACTTGGATATCGTCGCGGAAGAGTTCGGCCCACCCTTGAGCCCGACATCATGCTATGGGGCGACGCGAAGCTGGGTCTTTATGACCTGCTCGCAGCACTCGGCGAGCGCGCTGAATCCATGCGGCAACGACACGCCGGTTATGCCGCCGAGATTCCGCAACGCATGGAAAAGTGGCGCGAGGAAGTGGCCGAGAAGTTGTATTCCAACGACAAGCCCATCAGCGTCGCGCGCATCCTGACCGAAATCAACAAGGTGCTTCCGGGCGATGGTTATCTGGTGGCGGATGGTGGTTTTGCCTCGATTGGCTACGGCTTGCCGGGAGCGATCGGTGCCGCGCTCGCCGCATCGGGCCGCCCCGTTCTCAGCTTGACCGACGACAGCGGCTTTTGCATGGTTCTCGGCGACCTCGAAACTGCCAAGCACCTGAACCTGGATTTCACCGTGATCGTCATCAATAACGCCGCCTCGGGCTACGTCAAAGCGCTTCAGCACCTTGTGTATGGCGCCGATTCCTATACCTCGTCCGACCTGAACGAAGTCAACTTCGCCAAGGTCGCTCAGTCGATGGGATGCACGGGCATCCGTGTTGAAGACCCGGGCGAAATCGAAAGCGTTTTGCGGCAGGCGCTGTCGACGCGAGGTTCGGTGGTTCTCGACATGGTTGTCACGCGGGATCCCGCCAAGATGCTGCCCGGCGTCGACAGCCGCGCCGCCGTTATCAAAAAAGGCGATCGCATCGCCTGACATTGCTCACTGCGCTCCGGAAGTGACGCCCCGGCCTGGCCCCTGGGGTGCTGCTTATCGCGAGCCACGCTGAGCCGCACACATTGCGAACAGCCCGACAAGACTTACGCGGCAACACGGGTCGAGCCCGGCACGCGGACGCGGGCAAACAAGTGTTCAAAATTTCTGTCAGGAGACGAAACAGAATGTCCGACCCCCTGTTTCATCAGATACTCGCGCCAATCGCGGGCAATCTCCCGCTCTCGTTCCTGGTCGGCATCCTGCCCGTTGGTACGGTGCTGGTGCTTCTCGGCGTCCTGCCTGGCAAGCTTCGCTGGCGGGCCTGATCGTCGGCTTTCTGGTCGCCATCATCGGGTGGAGGTTTCCGGTCAAGCTTGCGTTCAGCAGCGCTTTGGAAGGCACCGCCTTTGCGCTCTGGCCGATCATGTGGATACCGTTCACGTTCAACGCCCTTTTGCTCTACAACGTGACCGTGTCATCCTACCGGTTTGACGGACTGAGAAAGTGGCTGCTGTCGAGCTTGCCTGACGACAGACGCGTGGTACTGGTCGTCATCGGCTTTTGCTTCGGGGCTCTGCTCGAAGGCGTCGCAGAATCGGGGACGCCGGTCACCATCTGTAGCGCACTGCTGATTTCCGTTGGCTGGAAACCGCTCGACGCGGTCGTGATCACCCTGATCTTCGACACCGCTCCGGTCGCGTTTGGCGCACTTGGACGCCGGTGACCGTGCTCGACATGGTGACGCATCTGCCTACCAATGCACTGGCCGCGATGATGGGAAACCAGCTCCCGATTCTTGCTTTCCTGCTGCCCTTGTACGTCATGTTCATCTACGGAGGCCGCCGTTTTGTTCGCGCACTTTGGCCGCTTCTGCTGGCAGTGGGCGGCAGTTTTGCAATCACGCAATTTCTCGCAGCCAACTACATCAACTACGGGGTCGTCGACGTCCTGTCCTCCGTTGACTCGCTGATCGTCACCGTCATGTTCCTGCGTGTCTGGCGTCCGAAATACGACCCGGAGTTCGCGATCGTGTCGAAGGAACCGAGCCGCCCTGCAGACACGCCATCGGCCTTTAACATTTGGCTGCCCTGGGTTCTGCTCTCGGTGATCGTGACCGTCTTGACCTTGTCGGATCTGTCCAGGATCGGGGAAATCAACGTTTTCTGGCCGGCCCTGCATAACACTGTCTTCATCACGATCTACGAGCAAATCTATACGGCGGTCTGATCGTTCCAACCGCTGTCAACAGGGACCGCCGTGCTGGCGACGGCGACCGCAACGGGGCCTATATGTACCGGCGTATCTGCCCGCGAGTTCATTCGAGCGATCGGAAGAACCTGGGTGCAGATACGCTATACGTTCCCGACCGTGATATTCATCCTGTCACTCGCGTACTTGATGAATTACTCGGGCATTGCATATTCGTTGGGGCTCGGAGTCGCGTCTATCGGCATGGCGTTCCCGGTTGGCTCGGCGTTCCTCGGCTGGATGGCAGTGTTTCTCACAGGCAGCGACACATCAGGCAATGCATCTTAGGTTCAAGTAGTCATTGCAACACCATCATTTAAATTGCGAATATTAACTCTTCAAACGCCTCGGCTGGTGTCTTCCAATCGAGGGCTTTGCGTGGTCTGCAATTAAGCGCGTTCGCAACTGCGTCGAGTTCTCGCTCGGAATATCGACTAATGTCGGTGCCTTTAGGG